>JANOFA010000190.1:0-1073 GCA_031413355.1 Gemmatimonadota bacterium
GCCTCAGGGGAAGAAGCCGTCAGCCATCAGCCGTTAGCCGTTAGCCGTTGGCCAGGAAACAATGACGAAGGTGTCGCACTCCGCTGCCAACCGCCCAATCGCCCAACCGCCCAATCGCCCAATCGCCCAACCGCCAGCTACCCCACCATCACCCGCGCATCCACCGCCATCGCGCCGTCGCCAAACGCCAGCACCGGATTCAGGTCCAGTTCGGCGATCTCGGGGAAATCCACCGCCATTCGGGCCACACGGAGCAGCACCTCTTCCAGCGCATGCAGGTCCGCCGGTGGCGCGCCGCGCAACGCTTGGAGAATCCGGACGCCGCGGAACCCCCGCAGCATGTCACCGGCCTCGAGCCGGTTGATTGGCGCCAACCGGAAGACCACGTCGCCCAGCACCTCGACCAGCGTGCCGCCGAGCCCGAACATCAGGAGTGGTCCGACGATGGGATCCCGCGACACACCGACGATCAGCTCCCGGCCGCCCCGCACCATCTTCTGCACCAGCACGCCGGAGATCGGGGCGCCGGGTGCCACCCGTGCGGCGCCGGCGAGGATCGTGGCGTAGGCGTCGCGCGCTTCCTGCGCGTTGCCGATGCCGACCTGCACCCCGTCGGCTTCGGTCTTATGGACGATGGCCGGCGCCACGATCTTGAGCACGACGGGGAAGCCGATCCGCTCCGCCTCGGCCACCGCCTGTTCCGGCGAGCGGGTGAGAACCGCCGGCGCCGTCGGAATCCCGTAGCTCGCCAGCAATTCGAGCGACTCGATCTCGTCCAGGCGGGATCGGCCCGCAGCCTGCGCGCCTTTGAGGATGGCGCCTGCGCGGACCCGGTCCGCGGTGAGCGTCTCCGCGACCGGCACCGGACGTTCCCGCCATTCACGGTAGCGGCAGAGTGCCGCCAGCGCGCGCGCGGCCGACTCGGGAAAGATGTACGCCGGGATGCCGACAGAGTGCAGCTCCGCCTTGCCCTGCGGCAGCCCCTGTCGCCCCATCAGTACGCCGAGGACAGTCTTGTCCCTCCGTTCCGAGGCGGCACTGACGATCGCTTCGGCGACATCTTCCTGTCGCAC
>JANOFA010000191.1:0-2054 GCA_031413355.1 Gemmatimonadota bacterium
CACTTCTCCCAGGCGTCGAGAGGAATCTCGAGACGTTCCCGGACGGAAGCGCGGGTCTTCCGCTCTTTCTTAAACCATGCCATGACGGCCATAGGGGGGTTCGGGAGGAGTTAGAGGTCGGATACCAGGGAGCCAATAACCGCCCCAATTTGACGTGCCGCCCTCCGCAGCGCCAGCCCCAACTTCCTAAACCATTGTCAAATATCGACATAGCCACCGAGCCGAGCATCCCATGCGGCGCGAAAGACGAGCCCGACGCTTACGGCGGTCGCCAGTACGAAGGAGCCACCGTAGGAGAAGAACGGCAGCGGGATTCCCGTGATCGGCATCACGTTGACCGTCATCCCGATGTTTTCGAAGACGTGGGTGAAGAGCAGGCCGAAGATGCCGAATACCACCAGGCTGGTGAAGGGATCGGTGGTCCGGCGAGCGATCCGTACCATGATCGAGAACAGGACGAAGAAGAGCACCAGTGCGAGGAGCACACCAGCAAAGCCGAGTTCCTCGCCCAGCACGGCGAAGATGAAGTCGGTGTGCTGCTCGGGGATGAAGGCCAGCCGTTTCTGCGGCCCCTCGAGATACCCGTTCCCGAACCAGCCGCCCGAGCCGATGGCGACCTTGGACTGGATGGCGTGATAGCCGGCCCGCTGCGGATCGGCCTCCGGATTGAGAAACGTGAGCAGCCGGTTCTGCTGATACGGCGCCAGGTTGCGCCACACCGGCAACGCGGCGAACCCCATGATCGAGTTGGTCCCCAGCACCGCGACCCCTTCCCAGAAGTAGGGCCGCCAGACTGCAAGCAGGACACACAACAGGATGATCCAGCCCAGCCAGGTCCAGAGGTTGAAGGCCAGCAGCAGGCTGGCGACCGGTGAAGCCAGGAAGACGAGTACCGATGCCGGGGTCCCCGCCCAGAAGAGCATCGCGAAAAGAATGCCGACGAAGACCAATGCGCTGCCAAGATCAGGCTGGGCCAGGACAAGCAGCGCCGGCACCCCGGCGATCAGGCAGCAGGGAATCACCTCGCGCAGCGTTTCCGGGGCTGCCCGCCGGCTGGAGAGATGGCGACCGAGCATCAGCACAACGGCCAGCTTGGCAAACTCGGCGGGCTGCCCGATGGCGTGCCCACCGATATAGATCCAGCTCTTGCTGCTGGCTGCGGTCCCTGCCCCACCGCCGATCACCAAGGTGGCGGCGAGGAGCAACAGCGCCAGCGCGTAGACCGGCAGGCCGGCCCACTCGAGCAGGCGAGGGGAGAGCTGGAACGCCAGGTAGGCTATCACGGCCCCGGCCCCGATCCACACCATTTGCCGGTGCCATGCGCCCGCCGCCGCGAAACTCGGCACGTCCGTCTGGCCCGCCGAGTGGAGGACGACGAGCCCGTAGAGCAGCAGCAGCCCGAGTGCCGTGAGCAGCGGCCGATCGATCCCGAGATGACGACTCATCGGCGGGTGGGCACGGGGGCGGGAAGCTCCGGTGCGCCGATACTGTCGGTCGGCGCCGGAATCAGGCGTGGGGCGACGGTTGGCGCATCGCCGGGAAGGTCCAGCGGCTTGATGATGCTCGGGCCCGCGTCGGGCCCCAGGACATACCGTCTGATGGCCTGCACCACGTAGGGGGCGACGGTACTGCCGTGCTCGCCAAACTCGAAGATTGCGCCGATGATGATCTCCGGCTTTTCGGCTGGCGCGAAGCCAAGGAACCAGCCGTGATCCAGACCATGGGAGTTCTGCGCTGTTCCCGTCTTGCCCCCGACCTTGAATTCCTGGATGCGGCTGCGCGCGGCTGTGCCGCGCTCGACCACTGCCACCATGCTGGCGCGCAGCCCCTCGAGCTGGGCGCGGGTCAGTTTCAGGTCGTAGCTCACCGCACTGTCGGGCCGTACCACGTAGGGGGTCGGCGTCTTGCCGTCACCGGCCAGGGCCGCGTAGAACCGGACCATGTTGACCAGTGTCTGGGTGTTCTCCCCCTGGCCGATCGACAGATTGAGTACCGCCGCATTGCTCCAGCCGCGCGGACCATAGTGCTCATTGTAGTAGCTGATGGCCGGGGGC
>JANOFA010000192.1:0-16456 GCA_031413355.1 Gemmatimonadota bacterium
CTCCTCTGGGTTGGGCGGGGCTGTCACCCCGCGGTTCGGATCCTGCTTCCCAGAGAAGCTAGACGATGGCCTTTTTCACGGAGCCGACGCCGAGTCAATTACACAAATATCTGCACACTACTCAGAGAAGCACACAAGAATCTGCACTTGACCCGCTGCCCAGCCATCCTCCCACATTTCCCGGCCGCCCTCCACGATTTCCCGGCGGTTCTCAACCTCTGCCGCACCGTCCTCCACCTTCTCCCGGCCATCCTCCACCATTTCTCACCCGTCCTCACTCATTTCCCCGCGACCCTCCAGCATTTCCCTGTCGTCCTCAACCATTTCCCCGCGACCCTCCACCATTTCCCGGGCGCCCTCACCCATGTCCCCCTCGCCCTCCAGCACTTTCCCGCCGTCCTCAGCTCCTGACGCGCGCTCCGCATCCCGTCTAACGGGCTCCTCCCGCGCTGGCACGCCGTTCGCTTTCCCTCACCCCGACCGGTCCGGTTCGGGCCTGACCAGGTCGCCCCGCCGCCGCTCCCCGAAGAGCCCGGCACACCAGTGCACCATGGTCTTCGGACCATCCACGCGGAGTTTCACATGAAAGGCACCATTCGTATCACGCTCGACGCCGGGGGACGCGGGGCAGCCCTCTGTCATACGCACCCCGACACCGATCCCGCCGCCATCGCCGTCGTCGCCAAGCTCGACGCTGCCATGGACCGTGCGGCCATCCTGACCGGCCAGCAGCTCTCCAGCGAGAGCATCGCGTCCGCGGCGGTCAACACCAAGACCGAGATTCGCTTCTCCATCGAGAACGGGCTCGCGGCCATCTACGCCGTCTCCAGTGTAGCCGCGAAGAATCTCCCCGATCTCGCCATTCATCGTCGTCGGCCCAAGGCGCACGCCAGCGAAGTGAATCTGCTGACGGCGGCACGGGTGGCGCTCGCCGAGGCGCAGGTGAACAAGGACCGGCTGGTCGCCTACGGCCTGACAATCACCATGCTGGACACCCTGGCGGCGGACATCGAGGCCTACGGCGAAGCCCTCCTGCGCCAGCGGACGGCACACACCGCTCAGGTCGGTGCCGTCTCGGACCTCAAGCAGGGCAGTCACGAGGTCATGCGGCTGCTCAAGACCCTCGACGCCATCAACCGGCTCCGCTTCAAGGCCGATGGCGAGCTGCTGGCCGCCTGGAAGAGCGCCCGGAACGTCGCCTGGCCCATCGGTGACCGACTGGTGCCGACGACGACCACCACCCCGGCGCTACCGGCGCAAGCCCCCGCAGCGTGAGGCGGGGCAGGGTAGGCGGCGGAAATAACTGATCCCCTGATCTCCAGCACCGGAGGTCAGGGGATCAGCCGTTCAGGACACTTCCAATGGAAAGTGGACACTCCAACGTGCACTCGCTCCATCCGCATCGGGGGCTGGCCGATCGCCCCGCGCCTGCCGCCACCCAGCCTAACACCACAACTCTCAACCACTTCCGCGCCACCTGATCGACCCATCGTCCGTTCGGCCCGCCTTCTGGCACATCCCTCGCACTAGGCCCCCCAACTCACCCCCTCTTCCAGCACGCCGCATCGTTCACCTGAAGCCGCCGAAAGGGCTCCGCCATGCAGCGCACCACTCGCCTCAAGCTGAACACCGCCCGCGGAATCGTGGAGTTCTGTCGCCGGTACGTTGACCGCGCCTCGCCAACGATCGCCGCCCTCGCGGCCCAGCTCGAGCTGCTCCTCGATGCCGTCCGCCGCCGTCTCGCTCAGCAGCTCGCCGACCGGCAGGAGTGCGACACTGCCCGCGCCGTGCGGGACCACCATGCCGCCGCCCTCCGGCCCCGCCTCGTCGGCCTGATCCGGCTGGCCGACGCCGCGGCCGCCGCCACCGGCAACGCCGACCTCCACCTGCTCGACAGCCGGCTCGCCAGCACGCCCGGGACCTTTCTGCAGCAGTCCCGTGCTCTCCTTCACCACGCCTCCGCCTGTCAGGCGACGCTGCTGGCCTTCGGTCTCCCCCCCGAACTTCTCTCCGAGATGGACGCCACCCTCTCGGCGTGCGAAGCGGCGCATGCCCAGACCGGCCGGTTGGCGGAAGCCTGTGCCGCTGCGGGCGCGGAAGTGGACACCGCCGCCGCGGGCGCCCTCCAGCTCATCCGCCATATCGATGCGCTCCACTGCCTCCTCTTCGCCGGCGATCCCCTCCGCCTGGAGGAGTGGCAGCGCACTGCGGCTGTCGCGTGGCCCGTCGGGCGCCGCGCCGGGTCCTCAGCAAGCGCCAGCACGGAGGCGCTCGAGTCGGCTCACACCGGATTGGCGTAGGATTCCAGGTATCCGCACTTCGGACAGCGGAAGGTGCGGACCGCCAGCCGCTCCTTCCCCTTCGTCTTGAGGCCGGTCCAGAAACTCTTTTCCGGCTCCCCTTCCAGCCATTCAGGAGTATTCAGCGAATTGTGGTCGCCCCGGTCCAGCAGAAGCCCTGGCTCCATTGGTGTCCGGCACTTCGGGCAGTCAGGCGAACGAGGGGTCATCGGAAGCCTCCAGGTGGGTTGCCAGTCCGGCGCAACGGAAGATGGGGTGAACTGGTAGCGGCCATATGCCCGCACCCAGGTTGCCAATTCCGACGCGCCTCGTCATGCCCCGGGGCGCGCGTCCATTCCGAAATCGGCCTGAACCCGGTCGTACCAGGCCGCGTCGTCGAGCGCCCCAAAGTCCACCCATGCTTCGTCGCTCATCGCCTGACGCCAGCCCAGAAACGGCGCTGCGTCCGGCCCCACCGGGTGGCGAAGCTGCCATGTCCCGCCGGTGGCGATCTCGAGTACCTTCTCCGCCACCAGCGATGGCGGCGTCGGGTTCTTCAAGGCGGATGTGAACAGGGCGGACATGCGCCGCTGGTGGGGATAGGGGGATGTGTCCTGGCCGATGCTGATGTGCCGGGCCATCGGTGTGTCGATGATGCCTGGCTCGACAATCGCCACTCGGATGTTGAACGACTTGACCTCCTGCGCCAGGCATTCGCACAGCGCCTCCAGCGCAAACTTGGAGGCCGTATACGGGGCAAACGGCGACGACGCGATCCGGCCGGAAATCGATGCCACACTGATGATGCAGCCGCTTCGCCGTTGCCGCATTGCTGGTACCACGGCCTGAACGCAACGGATCACGCCCAGAAAGTTCGTCTCCATCACCGCACGAAACGCCCCGAGCGGCAGCTCCTCCACCGAACCGGTACGCTCGATCCCCGCATTGTTGACCAGGACGTCGATTGGCCCGAGCTGCTTCACGATGCGGCCGACCGCGTCGATCACCGATGCATCGTCATCGACATCCATCGTGCACACCGTGATCGCCAGTTTCTCCCGCGCGGCGATACTCGCGAGTTCGGGCGCTCGCTGTGGATTCCTCATCGTCGCAGCGACCGTGTGTCCCGCCCGACCGAACTCGAGCGCCGTCGCGAAACCGATGCCTGTGCTGGTCCCGGTGATCAGAACTGTTGCCATGCCGACCACTCCATTCATTGGCGGGTGTACTGGACTCGAGATCGGGTGGACTGCCCCGAAGACCGCGGCCGGCGATACCGGGCGGCGGTTCTGAGTTTCCTCTGATAGCAAACCTTACCGCGTGGCCAGCCTGGCCAGCATCTCGGCCACTCGCGGGTCCTTCCGCAGCCGATCAAACGTCGAACTGCTGGGGAACTGCACCAGCCAGACGTCGTGCCGCGCGATCGCCTGGCTGAGAAGTGCCACCGCCGCCTCATGCTCACCGAGTTCCTCGAGCGTGGCCGCGGTGGTGCCAGTGGCCGGGAGGCGGCCGCCGGATGTGGCCGACATGATTGCGAGGACGGCACGCGCATCCGTGGCTCGTCCCGCGACGGCATACGCGTAGGCTAGCTGCTCCTGCCGGCCGTCGGGAAACAGCTCCGCCTGCCGCTCCAGCACCGCGATAGCCTGCGCCGTCCGGCCCAGCGCAAGCAGGGCGTTGACCTTCCAGGTCCAGGCCAGCATGAAGGTCGAATCTCTCGCCATGGTCGCACTGGCCGCCGAATCGGCGGCGGCGTAGCGCCGCTCCATCTGCAGCACCTGGGCTGTCCAGAGCCGCGCGATCGGGCTGGCCGGCTCCAGCGCCTGTGCCCGCGCGACCCGCTCATGTGCGGTGCGGGCGTCGCCCAGCCGGTTGGCGAGCAGCCCATACCAGCCCCAGGTCGTCGCCACGGTGGAATCGAGCGCCAGGGCGCGGCGGAAGCTCGCGTCGGCCTTGCCGAGTTCGCCTAACAGGGAGTAGGCGTAGCCCAGCGCGGTGTAGGACTCGGGGATCGTCGAGTCCATCGCGATGGCACGATCGGCCGCCGCGACGGCGCTGGCCAGGATCGGCGGGCTGCTATCCTGCACGTAGGCGGGCAGCACCGCGAGCGCCATCGCGAGCGAAGCCTGGGCGCGGGCGTAGGTGGGATCGCGCTTCGTCGCCTGCTCGAACAGGGCGATGGCCTGCTGCAGCTGCCTCGCGCCGCGCCGGTTGAAGAGCACCATCCCCTGCAGCACGAGGGAGTGGGCCTCGGGATCGGCGGTCTCGCTGCGGGCGACCGGCGCTGACCCGCCGAGCGTTCCACGAAGCGTGGTCGCGACGGTGCGCGCGATCTCGTCCTGCACCGCGAAGATGTTGGCCAGTGGCCGGTCGTACTTCTCGGTCCAGCGCACCGCACCATCACCGGCCGACAGCAGCGTCACGGTGATCCTGATCTGGCCGTCGGCGCGCTGCACCGAGCCGGTGAGCAGCGAGCTGACGCCGAGTTCACTTGCGATGGCGCGTTCGTCGAGACCCTTGGCCAGGAGCGCCGCAGCGCTGGTCCGCCCGATGACCCGCACCCCATTCTTGGCGAGTGCGCGGGTGATTTCCTCGGCGAGGCCGATGCCGAAGTAATCGTCCGCCTTGTCGCCGCTCAGGTTCGCCAGCGGCAGCACCGCGAGTGATTGCTCGGCCGCGCTGCTTGACCCCTGGGCAGCCCGGCCCGGCCAGAACCGCCACCCGAGGATGACGGCAACAAGCAGCCCCGCCGCGATCACGACACCGGTCATCATGCGGCGATGGGACGGCATCGCTGGTGCCGCCGGCGTCGGAAGCGCCTGTGCCGGCGTCGTCACGCTCTCGAGCGCGGTCAGCACCTCGGTCGCCGATGCGGGACGGCGGGCAGGATCCTTCTCGAGACACTGCATCGTGAGCGCCGCGAGTGCCGGCGGCACGGTGACGAGAGATCCGGTGATCGGCGGTGGCTGTTCCGTGAGGTGCGCGGTGATCAGCTGGTGCGGCGTAGTGTGCCGGGCAAAGGGGTGCGCCCCCGTCAGCAACTCGTAGGCGACTACTCCCCAGGCGTACAGGTCGGTGCGCTGGTCAATCCTGTCGCCCACCGCCTGTTCCGGCGCCATGTAGGCTGGCGTGCCGATCGTGCCGCCCGCCTGGGTGAGCGTCGCCGCCGCGGCGCCGTCCTCGGTGCGGGATGCGGTGAGCGCCTTGGCGATGCCAAAGTCGGTGACCATCGCGGCGCCGTGCGAGAGCAGCACATTCTCCGGCTTGATGTCCCGATGGACGATTCCCTCGCTATGCGCGTAGGCCAGCGCACGGGCCACGTCGCGGAGGATGGTCACCCGCTCGGTGAGGGTCAGCGGTGCACCGCCCGCCATCCTGGCCCGGAGCGATTCGCCCCGTACGTAGGGCATCGTGTACCAGGGCAGGCCATCGGCGGTGCCGGCGTTCAGCACCGGAACGATATTGGCCTGCTGCAGCCGGGCGGCGAGCCGGACTTCCCGGGTGAAGCGCTCCGCGCTCAGCCCCTCGGTAAGCTCCCCGGCGATCACCTTCACCACCACCTGCCGGTCCAGTGCCGTCTCGGTGGCCACCCAGACGCGCGACATCCCGCCGCCGCCCAGCTCACGCTCGAAACGGTAGCGGTCGGCCAGCGCCTCGCGAAGGCGGTCGTCGAGTGAACTCAGGCGGTGCTCCGAACGCGGTGCATCGAGAAGGCTCCAGCAGGGAATCGGGCGGGTATTCGAGGAAGGACGGGGGGAATATGCATCGGGACGGTCATTCCCGCCCCGAGGTCACTCTTACTTCTTCCTTCGTGCTCTGCGACGGCACTTCGCGCCCCTCCTCGAAACCAGATTCCCGCTTGACACGTCGTGCGCCATTGCGCAAGATATATCGTGCGCTATCACTCACGACATAACCCGGATACCAAATGCGTAACCATCATGATGACTGGGGTTTAGGGGATATCTTCGCGGAACTGAGCGGAGGCAAGTGGGAACAGTGGGGCCGTCAGGGAGGCCGCCGGCGCCGCGGCTCGATGTTCGAATCAGGAGACATGAAGTTCGTCATTCTCCGGCTGCTCCGGGAAAAGCCCAGGCATGGCTACGAAGTCATCAAGGCGCTGGAAGAGAAGATGGGCGGCTGCTATACCCCCTCCGCCGGGACGGTCTACCCCACGCTGCAGCTGCTGGAAGACCAGGGCTTCATCCGCGGTGTCGATACCGACGGCAAGAAGGTCTACCACGTCACCCCCGAGGGGGAGCAGTACCTCAACGAGAACAAGCATCTGCTGGACGAGATCTTTGACCGGGTGCGCGACACGGTGCGGGACCTGGCCGGCGGCTCGATGGGCGAGATGAACAGCGCCTTCGGAAACCTGGCGCGCGCCACCTATCGCCGAGCCTGGAGGAAGGGACCGGATCATCCGGCGCTCAAGCAGGTGGCCGAGATTCTCCGACGGGCCACAGCAGAGATCGAGCAGGCCTGGGAACAGGGGTGAACGTCCGCCGGGAGAACTCAGCTCCGACGGCGTCGGTTGGCGGTGGAGGGGCGATGCTGCGCTCCTCTCATGCTGTCATCCTGAGGCCGCGAAGCGGTCGAAGGATCTCTTGAGGTCGAAGGAGAGCCCCGCATTCGGCTTCGGGGCAAAGAGATCCTTCGTCGCTGCGCTCCTCAGGATGACATTATTGCAAGTTTACGCCGCCTGACAGCCGCAGGTCGGACCGCAGGCGCAGGTCGCACCGCACTGGCAGCCGGCCCGGAGGACCGGGGTGGTCTGCTGGCAGCCGCAGGTGCAGGACGAACCGGGGCAGGTGACGCAGGTGCAGGTGCTTGGGCTGGTGGACATGATCGACTCCTCGTGTTCGGGTGAACTGCCGTGTTGACGGAGACAGAATACCACCCGGGCCCGAGAGAGTCTTGAACGAAACGGCTATTCCAGCCGGAGGGTGCCGGCAGCCATGCCGTACATTCGGCGGAAGGTGCGGCTGAGGTGGGCGGAGTCGGCGAAACCGGCGCGGTAGGCCGCGGTGGTCAGGGACTCGCCGGCCGCAAACGCCTCCACCGCCCGGTTGAGCCGGAGCCAGAGCACATAGGGGCGGAAGGCCAGCCCCATCTCCCGCACGAAGAGGTGGCGGAAGCGGCTGGGGGAGAGATGGACGACGGCGGCAACCTGCGTGAGGGAGACGGCCTCGCCCAGGTTGTCGCGTAGATAGTCGATGGCGAGGAGAATGCGGGGATCCGCCGGGGCCGGGGCTTCGATGGCGTCGGTCAGCGTCCTGATCACCTCACGCGCGGTCGCGATGAGGCTGGCTGGCGCCCGGCTGGCGCGGTAGCACGCGGAGAGGCGATCAACCGCCGTCGTGAGAAGTGTTCCGTTCAGCACGCAGTTCCCGTGCACCGCAGCGAAGCGTTGCAACAGCACCCGACCCGCCAGCGACTGCGGTTCGACGAAGAGGTGCGCCAAGAGCGACGCATTGCGACCGTCAAAGGCGTGGGGCTGATTGGAAGCAATCACCGCCCCAGCACAGTCGAGCCACACACCGTCCTCGGGGCTCTGGAACCGGAAGCGGCCCTCCAGCGCCAGGGCGACCTGCACCGCATGATGGGCGTGAACATCATTCACCGCAGTGGCGCGGCCAATCCAGATGCTGCCGCCGTCCCAGTGGCAGATCTGGCCCGCGCCATGGCTGGTGGTCACCTGGTCAACGGCCTGGGTCCGGTCCCTTACGGCACCGCTGCGGGGCGCGGCTTCCCGATCTGGTACTCCTTCGGCGGGATGTTGCCCTGCAGGTTCTGCACGAAGTAGTCCCACCGCCGGCGGGTGATGTAGGGCGAGTCCTTGCCGTAGCCATGGCGTGCGTCAGGCAGCATGATCTGGTCGAAGTCCTTCCCCGCCTGCATCAGCGCGCTCACCACCAGCTGCGTGTTGTACGGCGGCACGTTGTCGTCCATCATGCCGTGGATCAGGAAGAGCTTCCCCTTCAGGTTGGCCGCGTGGGTCTGGTTGGCTTCTGCGGCGTAGCCGGCGCTGTCTGCCGCGGTCGACATGAGCCCCTGGTAGCGCTCGCCCCAGTCATCTTCATAGACCCGGTTGTCGTGGTTGCCGCTCTCCGCGATCCCTACCTTGAAAAAATCGGGGAAGTTGAACATCGCCGACGCGGTGGCGAACCCGCCGCCGGAGTGGCCCCAGATCCCCACGTTGTTGATGTCGATGAAGGCATACTGCTGCGCCAGCTCCTTCATCCCTGCCACCTGGTCGGGGATGGTGTTGTCGCCCATCCGCCCGTAGTAGAAGTCGTGAAAAGTCTTCGACCGGCCCGGCGTTCCCATCCCGTCCAGCTCCACCACCACGAAGCCCAGCTCCGCGAGCGCCTGGCTATCACCCCGCGCGGGAAAGAAGGAACGCGGCCCCACGCTGCCGGCCTGCGGGCCGGGATAGATATGGTTGATGATCGGATACTTCCGGGTGGAATCGAGCGTCGCCGGGGTGTAGAGCAGGCCGTAGATGTCGGTCACCCCGTCACGCGCCTTGACCCGCACCGGCGTTGGCGCCTTCCAGCCTGACGTGGCCAGACGCGAGATGTCGGCGGTCTCGAGTGTGAGGACCAGCTTCCCCGAGGCATCGCGCAGCACGGAGACCGGCGGCGTGTCCGGCGTGGAATAGCTGTCGGTGAAGTACTTCCCCTCCGTCGATACCGAGACGGTGTGGTTGGCCACTTCCGGTGTGAGTAGCACCAGTCCCTTGCCGTCGAATCCGATGCGGTAGAGGTGCCCGAAGTATGGGTCGCGCCCCTTCTCCCTGCCGGTGGCGGTGAACCAGATCTGGCGCGTCTTCTCATCGATCCTGACCAGCTGGGTGACATTTCCCTCGCCGGTCGTGATACGGTTCTTGAGCGCGCCGGTCCTCAGGTCGTAGAGGTAGAGCTGGGTCCAATCGTCGCGCTCCGACCACCAGATCACTTCATTGGTCGCCGGGAGGACGCGCCAGAGGTGCTCCGGCAGCGACGCATCGCCGATCTGGGTCGTGCTCTGTTCATGCAGCACCTCGCGCACAGCGCCCGTGTTCGCATCCGCAATGCGGAGCCAGGCGTCCTTGTGGTCGCGCGAACTGGAGATGAAGGCGAGGTGGGAGCCGTCGGGATACCACTGCACGTCGCAGATGTTGCCGTCCTCGCAGGCAACGTGATCGGAGACGGTGGAACGGTGCTGGTCGGGCGGCATCTGCAACCGGACCACACTCGGGGCGGCCCCGGCGACGCGATCGATGAGCACGCGCGAAATGCGGAAGATCACGCTGTCACCGGGAAGCGGGTATTTCCACGACTGCAGCGTGGGTGCCCCCGGGTTGGTGCCGGCGAGCACCATGTCGCGTACGCCACGGCCGTCGTGCTGGAAGGTGGCGATGCGGCGGCTGTCCTCCGACCATGTCACGACGGGATCGTCGCCGTGAACCCAGCCGGCGTTGTTGGTGGCGTAGCCAAAGTCCTTGATGCCATCAGTGGTGAGCTGGGTCTCGACGCCACTTTGCAGGTTGCGGGCCCAGAGATTGAACTCCCGGATGAACACCGCCGTGGACCCGTCGGGTGAGGTACTGGAGTTGGCCGGCGCGTCAGCGGGAGTGGTGCCGGCGCCACCGGCGCTGCAGCTCTCTCCCATCCGGTCGCAGCTCCACCGCTTGTCAGCGACTGTCACGGTGATCGACTTCCCGTCAGCCGAAAAATCAATGGTCCCGAACGGCAACTTGGCGGGATTCACGGTCGTGCCGGTTGCCGCCGCCAGAGCCGCACCGACCTTTGCATGATCAAAGGCCGGTACGCGCGACTTCCTCGACGGATCGACCAGGAAGAACGTCCCGCCCTCCTTCGTGGTGGCCCGGTACCAGAAGCGGCCGTCGGGAAGCCAGGTTGGCCGTCCGGCGGTGCCATTCACCAGCGGGTAGGCCGTCGGGGCGAGCATCCGTTCCGCGCGCGCGTAATCCTCGATGGTGAACTGGTACGGCTTGGGTGCCTGCCCCTGAGCGTGGAGCAGCTGCGGGAGGGCGACAAGGATGAGGAGTCTGGTCACAGTGCGGAGACGCATGGGAGAGTCGGCGGAATGGATGGGGGTGGTGTGCTGGGATGCCGGAAAACACGAAAACTAATTGGAAGGTGATAGTGGCGCCTCACCCTCACCGACAAAGCCGACCCGTGGTCGCCGGCTCCGCAACGGTGGGTGCCAGAAGGTGCTCGGCGGAAGCTCTCCTGCAGCTAGTTCGAGAACGGCACCAGCCGGCGCAACACCACGTCGATCGTGGTGGGAAACGTCACCGGGCTGGCCGGGATGGTGCCAGCGACGGTCGTGCCGTCGTAGCTGGCCTGGAGCGAAAGTGCCCCTGGCACCTGAAGCACAATGGTTGACCCGGACCGCGTATAGGTCCCCGTCACTGAGAGCGCTTGGGGCGACACGGCGCCGCCGGCGGCAGTGCAGTCGATCGTGGATTGCGCCGTCAGGAGGAATGTTTCGTCGGCAAGGAGATCGAGGACTGCAGACTGGAGATACTGATCGCAATTGAGAGTGGCTCCGACGAGGACGGGAGGGGGGGCGCCGTTGATTGTGCTCAATGAGAAGGAGGCCGCGATGGGGCGCGGACCGCCGCTGTCGGAACAGGCGGAGCCTGCGGCGAGCAGCACGAAGGCAAGTACGAGTCGCGACCGAGCGGGCACAGCGACCTCCGGGATGCTGGAACCGGATGGAGCCTCACCGCCTGCGCCTGAGCAGCCGGCGAAACCCCGCGAATCGTATCCACTGAAGCACCCCACCGCAAACCTGATGGGCGGTGAACCCGCGCTCCGCTTCTCCAGACGCGGGTTAGGCAAGTCTTCAGTGCCTTAGCGGGCAGGGCGGAGGATCAGCGTCGACAATAGAATGGCGATGTGCCTCCGCTCGGCGCCATTGATGCCGTAGACGTCCGCCTGGCAGATCGTCAACGTGCGGCCAGGACGGAGCACGCGGCCCTCGGCGACGAAGAGCGTTCCGGTGGCGGGTGCGAGCAAGTTGATCTTGAACTCGACGGCCAGCACATCCGTCCCCTCCTCCGCGAGCGTAAAGGCCGCGTACCCATTGGCGGAGTCCGCCAGGCTCGAGATGGCCCCGGCATGCCAGAAGCCGTTCTGCTGGGTGAATTGCGGTGCGAACGGGGCCATCAGGTCGATGGCGCCCGGCGCGACATAGATGATACGGGCGCCAAGGGTGGCCATCATGGCCTGACGCGCGAAGCTCTCCCGGACAACAGCTTCATACGCGGGGTTCTTCGGAGCTAGCAATGCAGGCATCGGCAGGGGTGATTGAGGGGTCCGAGGCAGTTACCGCACGTTGCGGCGAGCCAGCGACCGGTAACGATCCGGGTGGGGAGCGGCCGGACACCCACGCATGACTCGCTGGGCACGCTCATGGAGCGCTGGGAAGGCGCGCCGTGTCGCTGCGCTCCGGCGAGTGCATGCGTTCGGGCGATGGCGTCCCGGCGGCTTCGAGGGCGAGGAGCATGGCACCAAGTGTTGCGGCCTGTTGATCCGCTCGCGAAATGGAGGCCCACGAGTCACCCGGTTGAAATCCGTAGTACCCAAACTGGTTGTGGTTGCCGCCCTCAATTGGGATCCACCGAGTGCCCACTGGGAGGAGCGACGCATTGGCCAGGACCTTGGCGGCCGGAGCGACGCCATCGGCCGTACCGTAGATCTTCGTGACGGCCAGCCGGGTGTCCGCCAGACTGAAATCGCGCGGGTGGGTGCTGCCCAGCAAGATGAGGCCGATCATCCGCGGCGTAGGCTGGCGGACGAGCAGGGCTGCGATCTTCGCGCCGCGGGAATGGCCGGCAATCACCCACGCGCCTGGAATCGTATCGACAACAGACCGCACATGCTCAAGAAAATCCTCGCCGTCCGCGCGGCCGAAGGCCCCACGCCACGGGAGGGCGAGCAGATACCCCGGGTACCCGTGCGCCGCCAGCGCATGCAGGAGCGGCGCGTACGCCTCCGGGTCAACGAGGGCACCAGAGAGGAACAAGACGCGGACCGTCGGTTCACGCGGGTAGGCTGGAGCAAAACTCCACAGGCCATCTCCCGGGCTGACGCTGACCAGCGAGTCCGTGATGAGCCCTGCGCGGGCTTCCGCCGAGGCGCGATAGGCGATAAGACACCACAGGAGGAAGCCGACAAAGGCGATCGAACCAAGCGTCGCCCACACCCGGCGAATGCGGCGCCACACCAAGGAAGCCACAGAGATCCTCAAGAAGATTGATGCCAGCTACCGCCGGGAACGCCGCCAATGAACGCCCCACACCCCCGCCGTCGTCAGGAGTGTGACCAGCAGGCCGTTCACCGGGGCCCACGTGGCCACATGTGATGCGGCGTGCTGGTCAATCTCGATGGTCCAGAGGCCCGGCGTCGCTGTCTCGCCTGTGGCCACGCGGACAAGGTTGAGCGCGGCATGCACCCCTGTGGGCATCGCGAGCCCCCCGGACGCCTGGGCTACCGCACCGAAGAGGAGCGCGCTCGGCAGGACCCCGAAGACCACCTGCTGCCAGCCCCAACCGAACAGTACATGGCAAAGGCCGAATGCGACGGCGATCAGCGCCTGGGCGCGCCACGCGCCGAGGGCGAGAATCAGCGTCCGCAAAGGATACCCGCGAAAGCCCAGTTCCTCCATGCACGCCAGCACCACGATCGTCATGACGGTCACGATCAGCGAACCCGCGGTCGGGAGCGCGGCGGGTGCGAAGTGGATGGGCGCGACCAGCACCGAGATGGCGACGATCATGAGGCCGTAGTTCGCGACGCCGATTCCGATGCCCGCCAGAAACCGCACGGCGCTGCCGAGCTCCACAACCAGCCCGAGATCTCGGAGCGAACGGGCTTCGCGCCGCGCGAAAAACACCGTGACGCCAAGGATTGCCGGCGTGCTGATCAGTCCCCAGACAAGCTGGCTCCATTGTGGCGGCACCATCCCCTTCGGCACGGTGGCCAGCCACAGAACTGCCAGATAGGCGCCCCAGAAGAACGCCGTTCGGGTCAACGCCACCGCGCGACGAGCGCTCGGCACGCGGTCACGCACAGCCCTTCTCGCCCATGCTCAGACCTCGGGTCGTGATTCGTCAGCCCCATCCTGCGGTCGCAGGTACAACACCGTCAGGATCGGCTCGACGTTCGCGGCCATGACCTCGAGGTAGGGCCGCGGGTCGATGCCGAGGGCCTGCTCCATCGGACCGAAGAGCCCGGCAAACCCCGGGCAGTCCTGCGGGAGCGTAATCGTGGAATGCCGGAGTCCGGCAACCTGAATGAGCAGCACAATCTGATTGTGAGTACGCAGATCCAGCTTGTAGGCGGCGATCCGGCTGACCACCTCCCAGGCCACCGAGCGGGTGCGATGCCTCACGGTGAGGGAAAAGCCCAGACCGTCTGCCGCGATGGTCGGCAGGGGTGGGCCGGAACGAGGACCGAACAGCCGTTGCAGCCATGGCAACACGGGGACTCCAGGGGTGGCCCGGGGAGGTAGTAGTCGATCCCGCTCTGTGGTGCCGCTTCCTTAGCCGCTCATAGCGTCCAGGTCCCATACATCAGTTGGGAGATCTCCGATGCCGCAGGCGCGGCCGGAGTGCCAGGCGGAGTCGCTGAGATCATCGCCGCGGCCTCCTGGCCCTGAGGCGGCTGGGGCAACTCCGGCTCTCTGTCTCGCTTCAGCAATTCGATGGCGAGGGGAATGGCGGCGACAACAAGCGTGACGAGCGCCCATACCGGCCAGGGGGGAGCAGAACGTGGCTCGGTCATGCCGACCTCACTGGGGCAGATTCCGGCTGGTTGGCGGTGAACGGTGCCCGGGGATCACCTCCGGCCCAGGCAAGCCTCGGAAAACGTACCCGGCGCCGCCGGGGTGTGCCAGCCTGCGCCAGCCGGCAGCGCGCACCCCGCTGGTCCATCCGCTGGCACGCGTGGGTACCCTCAGCCCCGGTTGGGTCCGATGGTCGGTGCGGCGACGCCGCCGGGATGGGCCAGGAGGACGAGGCTGATCCCGCCAAGGACCAGTAGCCCCGCCACCAGCAGGCGCAGCGAGACCTGCTCACCGAGGAACACAATGCCGCCCGTCGCCGCCAGAACGGGAACCGCCAACTGCACTACGGAGGCGGTGACCTTCGAGAGCCCGGCCAATGCCTTGTACCAGACGACATACCCCAGCCCGGAGGCCAGCGACCCGGAAAGAATCGCAAGGAGAACACCGCTCGGCTGCAGTTGCAGCCCGCGGTGGGTGGCCAGAGAAAGGGCGACAATCATCGGGACGGTGCGCACGAAATTGCTCGCGGTCTGGGCGAGGGGGGCGCTCACCGACCGGCCGCGCAGCGTATAGAGGCCCCAGGCCACCCCCGCAAGCAACATGAGTGCAGCCCCACCCGGCGAGGGTGCAGTGACCCCCGGGAGCACGAGGTAGATGAGCCCGCCAAAGGCGCCGGCCAGTCCCAGCCACTGTGCTGCCCGCGGTCGCTCGCTCCGCCCCAGACTGGCCAGGATCATCGTCGCCTGGACCGCGCCGAAGAGCAGCAACGCTCCGGTTCCGGTGCTGAGGCTCGCGTAGGCAAATGAGAACGGCACGGCGTACAGGAACAGCAGCGCCGCCGAGGTCCAGGAGGGGACGGCGGGGCCGCGTGACGCCGAGCTGATGCGCACCAGGACGCCGAGCGTCACTGCCCCGGCGAGAAGCCGCACGGCGGAATAGCTCGTCGGATCAATGGCGCCGCGACTGAGGGCCAGGCGGCAGAGCACGGAGTTCGCCGCAAAGGCGATGAGGGCGAGGGCCGTGTAGAGCATCGTGCGAGTCATATCAGGGCTGGAACAATGGCGGGATAGCCGAGTGCGCCGCGCGGCACTGCGTGCCCGCGCGGGGTAGGGGATCACCCATAGTCCTCGAGGATGCTGGCGATGGCCTGGATCGTCGTCCAACTGCGGGTCGTCATCGGAACGCCAACCAGCTTCTCCAGCTGCCCCATGTACCCGATCGCCCTCATTTCCCGACGGTGCAGGCCCAGGAGAAAGCGGTCCTGGCAGGCGAGGACTCGCACACACCACCGACCGGTCGGCGGCAAGTCGAGCGGCACTGATGCCGGGAGCTCACTACGCCTGGCCAACACGCTCACAAACTGGACTACCGCCCGCCCGGACGGCTGACCAGCGAACGGTTTCTGCGATGCCAGTTGCAGGATGTCCCGGCCGTCACAGATCACGATTTCCGCGGCGAACGGCACCCGTTTCCGAATCTCCGCCCGCAAGTCGCGCCGGCCGATCGGCCGGCGAACGACAAATGTCCCGGCAGCGCCAACATTGATGACGTCAACGCGGCTCAGTGCCTTCGCGACCGTGCTTGGACGGAAGGGGCGGTGCCCGCCGACGTTGATTCCCTTCAGCAGGGCAATCTGGGCCATGGGCAGCAGGCGGTGGGGGATCGCTCCGGTGCTTCAGCTGGGTGACACGGAGCCCAACATGGCACCGTCACACAGTGCGGGCAAGGAAATCGTCGCGGAGCACCGTCACGCCCACTCCACGGGTGGTGCATGCGCCCGCCAGGCGAGCCGCACCGTGCGGCGACGATACAGGAGCAAGAGGATCCAGGCCATCAAGAGCGGGATGGCAACTCCGGGTTCATCGAAGACGGGCGGTGCGATTCGGCGGCCAACTTCCCTGAGGCAGGTGTACGGGCGGAGTGGTATCAGGTCTCTGCGGATCGATCTCCGCGGCCACGGGGAAAGCATCAACCTGGCGATCGTCGTCTACTTGCGCAGGTCCTTGAGGAGGGGGTCCTTGAGATAGTACTTCCCGTCCTTTGCCATTGTCCAGACGTTGCTGACCTCGCGGGACAGCGGGATTACTTCAGGGGCGGGATCGACGCTCAGCGTTGTGCGGACACGGCGCCGCAACGCCCGATTCGCGTCACGCTCGTCGGCCTTCTCGCTCTTCGCGGAGGTAGCGCCCCGCACGGGAGTCTTCTTGCGTGAACGGCTCATCGCTACCTCTCCTATGCGCCGCGCCAGAGTGACAGCGGCCTGTCAGCACCGCACACACTGCCGGATCGCATCGGGCTCGGCAAGCCCGTCAGTAGCGCCAGATGTTCGTCCTCAGACCCCAGGACACCGATGAGCGCGCCGTGATAGTTCTCTA
>JANOFA010000193.1:0-4578 GCA_031413355.1 Gemmatimonadota bacterium
TGCAGGCGGTGAGCGGCGCTGGCTACCCCGGCGTTGCCTCGCTCGACGCACTCGGCCACGTGATCCCGGATATAGGTGGCGAGGAAGAGAAGATGGAGCAGGAGACGCGCAAGATTTTCGGGACGATCGTGCAGGAGGCGATCGCCGAGGCGCCGATCACCACCAGCGCACATACCAATCGCGTCCCGGTGGTCGACGGCCACCTGGAAGTCGTGTCACTCGGTTTCGGCCGCAGGGTGACCCCGGAGCAGGCCGTCGCGGCCCTGAACGACTTCCGTGCTCCCGCCGGAATCGCCGACCTGCCCTCGACGCCGGCCCGCCCGGTGGAGTACGACGCGCGAGCGGACCGGCCGCAGAGCCGGCTCGACATCGACCGCGGGGCGGGGATGACCGTGACCGTTGGACGGGTGCGGCCCTGCACGCTGCTGGACCTCCGCCTGGTGCTGCTCTGTCACAACACGATCCGGGGCGCCGCCGGCGCGGCAGTCCAGAACGCCGAACTGCTGGTGCAACAGGGATATGTGACCCGATGAAACTCGCCCTCGTCGGCCACGGCAGAATGGGCCAGGCCATCGCCCGCCTGGCCGCGGAACGAGGGCACATCGTGGTGGCGACGGTGAGCGGCCAGGACCAGCATGAGGGCAGGACTCTCACCGTGGAACGCCTCGCTGGCCCCGATATCGTTCTCGAGTTCACCCGGCCGGAGGCCGTCGTCGGCAACCTGCTGGCGCTCGCGCGGCTCGGCGCGCGGGTGGTGACCGGGACAACCGGCTGGACTGATGCGCTCCCCGAGGTCCGCCGCGCATTCGAGGCCAGTGACGGTGCGCTGCTGCATAGCGCCAACTTCTCACCCGGCGTCCAGCTTTTTCTCCGCGTGGCGGAGGATCTCGCCCGCTGCTTCGCGGCGCGGCCGGAGTTCGCGGCCTATGTCACCGACATCCACCACGCCGCCAAGCGGGATGCCCCCTCCGGCACCGCGCGCCAGCTGCAGGAACGGCTGCACCGGAGCGACACCAAACGGGAGTTTCCCATCAGCAGCACACGGGCGGGATGTGCCGCCGGCAGGCATGAGGTGGTGTACGACACCGAGTTCGAGACCATCAGCCTCACGCACGAGGCACGCAGCCGAGACGTCTTCGCGGCGGGTGCCGTGACAGCCGCCGAGTGGCTGCAGGGTCGCCGCGGCGTCTTTACGCTGGATCAGATGCTGTTCGGGGAGGACGCATGACAGTTCTCGGAGGCTGCGGTACCGCGCTGGTGACCCCCTTTACTCCGACGGGCGACGTGGACCTCGCCGCGCTGCAGCGGCTAGTCGAGTGGCAGATCGAGGAGGGCATCGACTTCCTGGTGCCGTGCGGGAGCACCGGTGAGGCGGCGACCCTCAGCCCGGAAGAGCGTGACCGCGTCGTCACGACGGTGGTGACCACCGCGGGCGGGCGGGTTCCGGTCATGGCGGGTGCGACGCACAACGACACCCGCCTCGCCGTCGAGGAAGCCCGCCGCATCAGTGGGCTCGGCGTCACCTGGCTGCTCAGCGCGACACCCTATTACAACCGG
This sequence comes from Gemmatimonadota bacterium, assembly GCA_031413355.1. Taxonomy (GTDB): domain Bacteria; phylum Gemmatimonadota; class Gemmatimonadetes; order Gemmatimonadales; family GWC2-71-9; genus JADJOM01. The sequence goes on from JANOFA010000193.1 coordinate 1,558, forward strand.
CCGACGCCGGAGGGCCTGGTCCGCCACTTCACCGCCATCGCCGATGCGGCGACCGTGCCGGTCTGCCTCTACAACGTGCCCGGCCGCACCGGCTGCAATCTGCGGCCCGATACCGTGCTGCGCCTGGCGGAGCATCCCAACATCATCGGGATCAAGGAATCCTCCGGCGACCTGGCGCAGGTGCAGCACCTGCTGCTCGGGCGGCCCGAAGGATTTGCCGTTCTCTCCGGCGAGGACTGGATGACGCTGGCCATCATCGCGGCCGGAGGCGGCGGACTGATCTCGGTCGCCTCGAACGAGATTCCCAAGCTGATGAGCACGCTGGTGCGGCACTGCCTGCGAGGACGGCTCGCGGAGGCGCGCGACATTCTCTACCTCGTGCTGCCGCTACTGGAGGCCAACTTCCTCGAGACCAACCCCGGACCGGTCAAGGCGGCGCTGGCCGCGATGGGCCGAATCGAAAACGTCCTGCGGTTGCCGCTGGTGCCGCTCTCGGAGAGCCGCCGGGCGCCGCTGCTGGCCGCATTGCGCGAGGCCGGCATCGACGTCACGACAGCTGCAGGCACCCGATGAATAGCGCACTGGAAGCCACCATCCTGCGGTATGCGGCCGTAGTGCCCGCAGGTGAGGAGGCCGACGCTCTCGCCGCCTTTCAGCAGCTCAAGGATGGACTCAACGCCGGTACCATTCGCTCGGCGGAGCGCGACGCTGGCGGCGCCTGGCATGCCAATGCCTGGGTGAAAGCCGGCATCCTCCTCGGCTTTCGGCTGGGACGGATCCGCCCAATGGCCGACGGCGGGCCCTTTCCGTTCTACGACAAGGACACCTGGCCACTGCGGTCGGTAGGACTCGCCGACGGGATCCGCATCGTGCCGGGCGGCACCAGTATCCGGGACGGCTGCTATATCGCCCCCGGCACGGTGATCCTGCCACCTGCCTTCGTGAATGCCGGCGCCTACATCGACAGCGGCACGATGGTGGACAGCCATGCGCTGGTCGGCTCGTGCGCCCAGATCGGCAAGCGGGTGCATCTCTCAGCGGGGGTGCAGATCGGCGGCGTGCTCGAGCCAGTCGGTGCCCTGCCGGTGATCATCGAGGATGATGTGCTGGTGGGCGGCAACGGGGGGATCTACGAAGGGACAATCGTTCGGGAGCGCGCCGTGCTCGCCCCCGGCACGATTCTCAGCGGCGGGACGATCGTCTTCGATCTGGTGCGCAACACCTCGTATCGTCGGGAGGGCGACCGGCCACTCGAGATTCCCGCCGGTGCCGTCGTGGTCCCCGGCAGTCGGCCCATCAGTTCGGGACCGGGCCAGGCGCTCGGCCTCTCGCTCTACGCGCCGGTGATCGTCAAGTACCGCGACGACAGGACCGACACCTCGGTGCGGCTGGAGGAGTTGCTGCGCTAGCCGGACACAGCTCCCGGCCACCGGACCGGCAGGCGGTTCAGCAGGACCAAAGCCGACGGGGACGCGATGCTCTGCGTCCCCGCCTGTTTCAAGACTGATTGCGGATGGGCAATCGGCTACGGATTGTCGATCGGCAGTCCGCTGGGCACCCGGGCCGGGACGATGCTTGGATAGTTGGCCGGATCGTCGGTGAGCGCACCCATGAAGGTGGTCAGCTGATCGACCATCACATCGGGAATCACGACGCCGGTCAGGAGCGTATCGCGAGTCGAGAGAATCTCATCGATGTTGTTGACCATCGTGCCCTGCAGCAGCGGCTCGAGCGACATCGGATCGAAGACGCGCAGCTTCAGGTCGGATTCGCTGTAGTGGGCGATGAACTCCCGCAGGTCCATGATCGCACCGTCGTGGCCGTACGGCGCGGTCAGCACCACGTTGCGCAGCCCGGGCGTCCGGAAGGCGTACTTGAGTGCGGGCTGGTCCTGCTCGGCAAACCGCCCAAAATCGTCGTTTCTGCCCGGCCCCTTTCCCTTGCCCGGGCCGAACTGCGCCACGGCGACGTTGTGGAACTGGTTATCGCTGAACGCGGGGCCGTTGTGGCAGATGGAGCACTTCAGCGTGAGAAAGGTCTGCGCGCCAACCAGCTGCTCCTGGGTGAGGGCGTTGTCCTGTCCCGCCAGGAACTGATCCCATGGCGAGTGATCGAACGCCAGCCTGGCGGTGAAGAACCCGGCGATGGCATTGCTCGCATGCGCAAAGGTCATCGACTTGAACCCGGTCCCGGGATAGGCCGCTTCAAACATCTGACGGTACTCCGGGATGGCCCCCAGCCGCTGCATCAGCCGAGCCCAGACCTGGGACATATCCGCGTCAGGCACCACGGCGAGCTCGTTCCCGCTGGACGCGCGCATCTCTTCCCGCGACAGCACTGGAAAGAGCGGCAGCGCCGACAGCGCCCCGAACTCGAAGACCCTCGTCATCCGACTGGTGAGCTTGGCGCCTGCGGGAGAGTGAAAGCGTCCCAGCGAGTCCCGGGAGACCCGGCCATCCCAGAACAGCGACGTCATGGCGCCGAGATTGAAGAGCGGCGGCGCGTTCCGGGGAATGAACAGCCCCAGCGGGTGGACCCGGCCGGTACCGAGCCCGGTGGCGCCCTGACCAATCGAGAGACTGCGCCCGTCGCCCGTGCCGAGGGCAGGCAGGTGACAGGTCATGCAGGAGATGTCCCGGTTGCCCGACAGCACCTTGTCGAACGCGAGCGCCTGACCGAGGGTGACCAGCGCGATTCGGACCGGCGGCGGCACGGGGAGAGGCGTGACCTGGCGGCTGGCCGCCAGCATGCGCACCGAGTCCACCAACCCTTGCGAAACGGCCCGTGGTGCGGTGCCACTGCCCCCCATCGGAGTGTCCCCTTCAGGGGTGCTGCACCCGGCGAGGGCGAGCCCCACCAGGCAGAATCCAGCGAATAGCCGTGTGCCGAGGATGGTGCGCTTCATGGCGTCCTCTAGGGTGTAGGAACAGTGCGGTGATTCTGGTCGTGCGATGTGGTGGGTGTCTATCAGATACGTCTCAACCGGCACTTCTCTCTCGCACCATCTTGCCGGTGCCCCGC
>JANOFA010000194.1:0-13096 GCA_031413355.1 Gemmatimonadota bacterium
CTACCCCGGCCAGGTGGTGGTCGTGGATGCGGGCGACCTGCTGGAGGGGAGCCCCCTCGCCGCGTACTACGGTCGGGTGGCCCCCAGGGACCCGCATCCCGTCATCGACGCGATGAACCTGCTGGGGTATGATGCGGCCACACCCGGCGACCACGATTTCGACTTCGGGCCCGCGCTGTTCAACCGCGCCGTCGGTGCGATGGCCTTTCCGTTCGTCAGCGCGAATCTCCGGGCCCTGCCCGCCGATACCCTGCTCTTCGCCCGCTACGTCGTGGTGCAGCGCAACGGCGTGCGAATCGCCATCTCGGGGGTCACCACGCCCGGCGCAATGGTGTGGCACCGTGACCGGCTGAAGGATCGGCTCCGGGTCGAGCGGATCGATGTCGCCGCCGCGGGACTCGTCAAGGAAATGCGGAAGGATGCCGACCTCACGATCATCCTCTCGCACAGCGGGCTTGGCGGCCCGTCGTCCTACGACACGACCGGCGTCGGGCCGGAAGACGCCGCTGCCTCCTTCGCCGCGGGCGCCGATCGACCGGACATCGTCGTCGTGGGTCATTCCCACGGTGAACTGCGCGATTCCATTCTCGGCGGCGTGCATTTCGTCCAGCCGCAGCCGCGGGCCCAGAGCCTGGCGGTGGTGTACGTGTCACTGGTCCCGCGCGACGGCCATCTGGTACCGGTCCGCATCCGGGGCGAACGCATCCCGCTGCAGGGCGTCATCCCGGCCGCCCGTCTCGTCCGTCGGCTCGACGAACCCCACCGCACCACCCTGAACTGGGTCGCAACGGTGATCGCGGAGAGCCCGCAACGCACCACGCTGGCGAGTGCCCGGGTCGAGGACACCCCCCTGATGCGACTGGTGCACGCCGTCCAGCGCCGGGCCACCCGCGCCGATCTCTCCGCCGCACCCGCCTTCGACCTGCGTGCCGGCGTCGGCCCGGGCGAGATCACGCTGGCCCAGGTGCTGCAGCTCTATCCATTCGAGCACACGCTCAAGGCGGTGAAGATCAGCGGCGAGCAGCTACGTGCGGCGCTGGAGCAGAGTGCCCGCTACTTCTACGTCGATTCGTCGGGAAAGGTCGCGCCCAACCGGTATGTGGCGGGGTCCAACTATGACCTGATCGGTGGGGCGAGCTACACCCTGGATCTCTCGCGTCCGGCGGGATTCCGGGTGGCGCGACTCGAAGTGAACGGGAACGGGGTGGTGCCCTCCGACAGCTTCACGCTGGCGCTGAGCAGTTACCGGCAACAGGGCGGCGGCAATTTCCCGATGTTCGCCAACGCCCGTGTGGTCTACGACAAGGGCGAGAGCATTCGCGACCTGATCGTCGCCGAGCTCGAGCGGCGTCGAGTCTTCCGGCCGGAAGACTTCGCGGGCAGCGACTGGGAGCTTGCGCCTCGCGACCACGCCCGCCGTGCTCGTGCCCTTTTCGTCCGCGATGTGGCGCCGCCGCCGGTGAGCACGGGAGATGCGCCGCTTGAGCCGCTTCCGACCTCCATCATTCCGGTCAAGCCGACCCGGCAGGAACTCGCCGCGCGGGATTCCGTCGAGCGGGCCGCCCTGCGTCGCGATTCGGTCGCCAATGCGCCAGTGGCAACCCTGCGCCGTCCGATGTCCCGCGGGCCGGCCGGCAGTTTTGGCCGACTCGCCGCCGATGCGTATCGCACCGCACTGCGAGCGGATTTCGCGGTTGCGGGTGGATCGGATCTGGACCCTGTGCTGCCGGCGGGTCCCCTGACCAACGCCGTACTGGTATCCGCCGTGCCGACTGAGGCACGCCTGCTGACCGTCCGGCTGACGGGAGCGGTCATCACAACCCTGGTGGAGAATCTGCTCGCCGATTCCGCGCCCTGCTGCCAGATCTCGGGCCTCACGGTCGAGTTTGATCCGCGCGCCAAGGCCTACGATCGGGTGAAGCGGCTGCGGACGGTTCGTGGTCTCGAGCTGGACCGCAAGAAGAGCTATACCGTGGCGCTGAGCACCAACCTGCTGGCGGGCGACGCGCTGCCACTGGCCGCGACCGACTGTAAGGCTGGCAAGGGCTGCCGCACCCCGGCCGCGCTCGACGCGCTCGGCGCCGTCCGTAGCGAGGTGAGCGTGGTTGACGCGGTGCGCGACTACCTCCGCCGGCTGCCGCAGCCGGTCGTTCCCCCCGAGGATCTCCGTCTGGTGCCCCGGCGCTGATGGTCGAAGGCATCCGCATCTACCTCAATGAGCGCGGCGTGCTCCTCCCCCACGGCGCGACCGCGCGTGATGCCCTGCGTCACGCCGCACCCGATGTGCTGCCCGCCGCCGAGGCAGGCACTGCGCTGGTCACCGACGGTCGCGGCCTGCCGGTCTCGCTCGACACTGTCCTTGGGGCCGGTGCCATCCTGCGCGCGGCGCACTCCAGCCGGCGTGCGGTCGACGCGGATGCCTGACACCGCCCCCGCGGCGTGACGCTGTTTCAGGCGGAGTCCGCCGCTGGCCGGCTGGCCGCGCTGGAGCAGAGTCTCGCGACACCGCTCCCGGAGAGGCTGCTGGGGTTGCTCGGCATCGCGGTCATCGTGGGTCTGGCCGTGCTGCTGTCTTCCGCTCGCGGACGGATCCGCTGGCGCCTGGTCGCCGCCGGCCTCGCGCTCCAGTTTGCCTTCGCGCTCCTGATCCTGAAGACCAGCGCCGGTCGGGCGACCTTCGTCGCCCTCGGCCACGCGTTCACCCGTCTGCTTGGTTTCCAGCAGGAGGGCGCCCGTTTCGTCTTCGGAAATCTGGTGGACAGCACGGTGCCAGTCGTCTGCGCCGCCGCGCCGTGCACGGCGCCGCCGCTGATGGCCCAGACCGGAGCGTTTCTCGCCTTCAATGTCCTGCCCACGATCATCTTCTTCTCCTCGCTGATGTCGGTCCTGTATCACCTCGGAGTGATGCAGCGAGTCGTGAAGGCGATCGCCTGGGTCATGCAGCGGACGCTGCGGACGTCGGGCGCGGAGACGGTCGCCGCCGCGGGGGAGATCTTCCTCGGTCCAGTCGAATCGGCCCTGCTCATCAAGCCGTTCCTCCGCGATTTTACCCGATCCGAACTCTTCGCCATCATGGTGACCGGCCTGGCCACGGCGGCGGGTGGGGTGATGGCAGCCTATATCGGCATGCTGTCGGGGCTGCTCCCGGATATCGCGGGACACCTGCTGGCCGCCAGCGTCATGAACGTGCCCGCGGGCCTGTACCTCGCGAAGATCATGGTGCCCGAGGACGATACCCCCCGCACCACGAGCACCAGCAGCATTCCCCTCGAGCGGACCGACGCCAACTTCATCGATGCCGCGGCCGGCGGTGCGCTGCAGGGCGTGCAGCTCGCCATCAATGTGGCGGCAGTGCTGATCGCATTCGTCGCGATCGTCGCGCTGGTCAATGCGTCGCTGGGCTGGGCCGGTGGTCTCGCGGGTCACCCGGGGCTGTCGCTGCAGGGGATCCTGGGCGAGCTGCTCCGGCCGCTGGCGTGGGTACTGGGCGTGCCGTGGCGCGACACGGTCTACGTCGGGGGCATGATCGGGCTCAAGACCACGCTGAACGACTTCGTCGCCTATGCCCAGTTCGCCCGCGATCTCGGCAACGGCATGACACTGGCGCCGCGCAGTGCGCTGATCCTGACCTACGCCCTCGTCGGCTTCGCCAACTTCGGTTCCATCGCCATTCAGATCGGTGGGATCGGGGGGCTGGTGCCGGAGCGTCGGGGCGAGATCGCCCGCTTCGGGCTCCGCGCCATGATCGCGGGCAATTTCGCCGCGTTCACCTCGGCGGCGATCGCGGGCATGCTGCTGTGAATCCCGGCGTCACCCCGGCCCTCGCGGTGGTGGAGGCCTGGCTGGGCGGACGCCGGCCCGCCGTCGCCCTCGTGCTGGGATCGGGGCTCGGGGGATTGGCGGATCGCCTCGACGATGCGGACCGCCTGCCGTACGGGCGGGTCCCCGGCTTCCCCGGGATCATGCTGCCGGGCCATGCGGGTGAGCTGGTGACTGGTGTGTTAGGCGACCGTCCGGTGCTGTGTCAGAGCGGGCGGTTTCATGCCTACGAGGGTCACGGCCAGGCGACAGTCACCCTCCCCTGTCGGCTCTTTGCCGCGCTGGGCATCGGCACGGTGATTCTGACCAACGCCGCGGGCGGCATCCGTCGCAGCTTCGCGCCGGGCACGCTGATGTGCATCGCGGACCAGGTGAACCTCACCTGGGCCAATCCGCTGGTTGGCGCGCTGGTGCCGGGCGACACCCGCTTCCCCGACATGTCCGCGCCGTTCGACCCAGAGCTGATCGCGCTGGCGCATCGGGTGGCCGGAGCGGGCGGCATCGCCCTGGAGGACGGGGTGTATGGTGGCGTGATGGGGCCGAGCTACGAGACTCCGGCGGAGGTCCGGATGCTCCAGCAGCTTGGGGCGGATGCGGTGGGGATGTCCACCATCGCGGAGGTCATCGCCCTGCGGGCGCAGGGGCTGCGGTGTCTGGGGCTCTCGACCATCACCAATCGTGCGGCGGGGCTCAGCCTGACGCCGCTGTCCCACACGGACGTCATGACGACGGCGCGCGCGGCGGGTGAGGCGCTCGGTCGACTGGTGGAGGGGGTAGTCGCGGGCCTCCGTGCCAGCGAGGCGGGCACGCTATGATCGCCGCGCCGGCACCAGGTGATTCACCGGCCCATGGCCGCCGCCGAGCCCCGGGGCCGATTGCAGGGCGCGGGCGAGGTAGTCCAGCGCATCAGCCACCGCCGTCTCGAGTGGCTGGCCTGAGGCGAGTCCCGCCGTGATCGCGGCGGAGAGGGTGCAGCCGGTGCCGTGCGTGGAGGTCGTGGCGATCCGCGGACGGGTGAAGTGACGGACACCCTGTGACGTGACCAGGACGTCGGTCATCGTCGGGCCGGCCAGATGACCGCCCTTGATCAGGGCGGCGGCTGCGCCGAGTTGGAGCAGCACATGGCCGGCGGTCGCCATGCTGGCCGGGTCGCATACCGCCAGCCCGGTCAGCAGGGCCGCCTCGTCGAGGTTGGGCGTGACGAGACGAGCGAGCGGCAGCAGCCGATCGCGCATCACCCGTTCCGCTTCGGCCTCGAGCAGACGGTCGCCCGAGGTGGCGACCATCACCGGATCGCAGACATAATTGGTCCACCGATACCGCACAATCGCTTCGGCGACCTGTTCGACCAGCGCCGCACTGGCGAGCATGCCAGTCTTCACCGCGTCTGGCGGCAGGTCCTCCGCGAGTGCGGCGAGCTGGTCCGTCACGATCGACGCGGGCGCGGCATGCACCGCACGGACACCCTGGGTATTCTGTGCGGTCAGGGCGACGATGACGCTGGTCCCGTACACCCCGAACTGCTGGAATGTCTTGAGGTCGGCCTGGATGCCGGCCCCACCGCCTGAATCGGAGCCGGCAATGGTGAGTGCGATCTTCATGCGGAATGCATCCTGACGGTGTCTCTCCTCAGCACGATTCGTGACCTGCACCGGCGTCGCGCTCGCGAACGCCGCGGCCTGACGCTGGCCGAAGGGGTCCGCCTCATCGAGGAGGCGCTGGCGGCCGATCTGCCCATTCGTGGTGCCGTCACGTCGCAGGCGCTGGAAGCTACACCTCGGGGTGCGGCGCTCAAGGCGCGGCTGCAGCGCGCCGGCGTGCCGATCGAAGGGGTCGATGAGGACACGCTGAATGAACTCGCGGGGACGGAGGCTCCACAGGGCATCGTCGCGGTGGTGGAACCGCGGCGCTGGACGCTGGATGACCTGCATCCCGGCCCCGGCGATGTCGTCCTCGTGCTCGACGCCGTCCAGGACCCGGGCAACGTCGGTGCCCTCGCCCGGACGGCACTGGGTCTTGGGGCAATGGGACTTGTCGCCCTGCCGGGAACCGCCGACCTTCACAACCCGAAGGCGCTGCGCGGGAGCATGGGCGCGCTCTTCCGCCTCCCCGCGGTCATGGCGGAGCTTCCCGCCTTCATCGCCTGGGCCCGCGGGTCCGGGGTTGCCCTCTGGACCACCGCGCCGGACGGCATGATCGCAAGTCGCGTCGAGCGCGCCGGAGCCATCGCGCTGGTGCTCGGCAATGAAGGCGGGGGCGTGCGGCCGGACCTGGCCGCCGTCGCCGAGCGCTCCGTCGCCGTGCCGCTCGCCGGCGGCGTGGAATCCCTGAACGTGGCAGTCGCCGCCGGCATTCTCCTCTACGAGGTGCGTCGTGACCGATGAATGGATGCTGGTCATTGTCGCCGCCGTGCTCGGCGCGATGTTCGGCAGCTTTCTCAACGTGTGCATTCTCCGCTGGCCGAAGGAGGAGTCGGTCGTCAGTCCCCGGTCCCGCTGTCCCGGCTGTGGTCAGCTGATCGCGTGGCATGACAACATCCCGATCCTCTCCTGGGTGCTGCTGCGCGGCCGGTGTCGCCGGTGCGGCAGCGGCATCTCGGCGCAGTATCCGCTGATCGAGGCCATGAACTCGCTCATCTGGGCGTTCATGGCCTCGCGTTTCGGATTCTCGCTCGAGGCGCTCGCCGGTGCGGTCTTCTTCACCATCCTGCTGGGCATCGCGATGACCGACGCGAGGGAATACATCATCCCGGATGAATTCAGTCTCGGTGGCCTGGGCCTCGGTCTCCTCTTCGGGTTCGGCGGCGGGCTCGATGCGCTCATCACCGCGCTCATCGGCGCCGTGACCGGATTCGCCCTGTTGTGGGCAGTGGGCGCCGCGGGCACGAAGATGTTCAAGGAAGAGGCAATGGGCGGCGGAGACATCAAGATGATGGCGATGGTCGGGGCGTTTGTGGGCTGGCAGGGTGTGCTGCTCACGATCTTCCTGGGCGCCCTCCTCGGCACGGTCATCTTCGTGCCGCTCTCGCTGATCGGGCAGAAGCGCCTCGTCCCCTTCGGCGTCTTCCTCAGTCTCGGGGCGGCGACGACCTGGCTGGCGGGGCCGGCGGTGATCGCCTGGTACCGCACCTTCGTGCTGCAGCCGTGATCCAGCGCTGGCTGGTCGGAATGCTCGTGCTCGCGGCCGGTGCGAGCGCCTGCCGCGGGAAGAAGCCGACGACGGATGGGGAGACCATCGCCCACCTCGTCGACAGCCTGGTCCCCGCGGTGGAAAAGGCCACCAATCTCCGGTTTCGCACGCCACCGCGCTCCGCCGTGCGGACCCGGGATCAGGTGCGGGCGTATCTGCTGCAGAAGCTCGACCAGGAACTCCCAGCCGAGCGAGCCCGCGGGCTGCAGGCCACCTACCGGCTGCTCGGCCTGCTGCCCGATACCGTCGACCTGCGGGCGCTGCTGCTCGATCTCTTCACCGAACAGATCGTGGGGTTCTACGAACCCGATTCCACCATGCTCTTTGTCGTTGCGAACGCCGACCCGATCTTCGTGAAGGCGGTGGTGGCCCACGAGCTGGTGCATGCGCTGCAGCACCAGTATGTGCCGCTCGACTCGATCATGCGGCAGCGGGGCGACAACGACCGCCTGGCTGCGGCCCAGTCGATCCTCGAGGGCCAGGCAACACTGGCCGGACTCCAGGTCATGGTGCCAGACCAGAATCTCTTCGCCATGCCGGAGTTCTGGGAAACGTACCGGGAGCAGTTCCGTGGCCAGCAGGCCGCGATGCCGGTCTACAACAAGGCTCCCAGGATCCTGCGGGAGTCGATCATCTTTCCCTACCTCGCCGGGGCGGATTTTCTGCGCTGGTGGGCCGGCTCCGAGTTGCACGACACGCTGCCATATGGTGATCGGATGCCGGTGTCGACCGAGCAGATCCTGCACCCGGATCGGTACGGCAGGGGCGACACACCCCTCACCCTCCGCTATGTCGGCGATGAGCCGCAGGTGATCTACGATGACGTCATGGGCGAGTTCGACCTGCGCGTCCTCGCGGCCGACCTCGCCAATGCCGCCGAAGTAAACACACCGCTGGCGCTGGGCTGGGGCGGCGACCGGCTGCGCGTGTATGAGTCGCCGACCGGTCCGGCGCTGGTCTGGTACATCGCGTGGGACGACCTGACCGCCCGCACCCGCTGGCTGGCCACCACGGGTCAGCGGCTGGAAACGCGCCGCCGGCTCGGGTATCGCCTCGAGATCTCATCGATCCTCATCGACGCGCATCCCGCCACCCGCGTCGTCATCGGCCCGAACGACTGGCTGGGCTGGAAGAACGTGGCCGAAGTCCACCTGATTCCCTAGCGGTGCTGCCGGGTTCAATGGAATGACGGCCGGCCCGGCGGCTCGATCCGCTCGGCCAGGACCATCGCGATAACCCGCGCGGAACCGGAGGCGACCTCGAGCACGGTCGAGACGAAGTCGAGGCCGAGGCGCAGCTCCTCTTCGGAAAGCGCGCGCGCCGTGTGGAGGGCACTGCGCTGGCCTTGGGCGAAGGACTCCGCCAGCAGGTCCGCGACGCGGCGCGCGACACCCGTGGGGTCTTCGGGGGGGGGGAGGGAGAGGGCAGCGGGCTTCACGGGGAGAGCTCCTGTATGGGTGCCACAACCTCGCACCGACTGTTCAAGCGGACGTCAACCAATCGACGCAGGGGGTAGCAGGGCAACGCAGGGGGGGCGCGAGTCAGCGGCCGTTGGCCATTAGCCATTGGCCGTTAGCTAAAGCCCCAACTCCTTGCTTGGTTTGGGGATAAGCCTATCCCTGCCGTTGTGGCCACCCAGCCCACATCGTCATACACCCTCCTCCCCACTCCTCCCTCCCTCTTCCCTCCACCCGCCCAGCGCCCAGCGCCCAGCGCCCAGCGCCCAGCGCCTGCCTTGTGCAACCCCCGTAACCTCTCTATTTTGTAAGGCTTATGTTCGATGAGCTGTCCGCTAAACTCACCGCCGCGCTCCAGAAACTCACGGGGCGCGGCGTCCTCACTGAGGAGGCGGTCAAAGACGGCCTCCGTGAAATCCGGCGCGTCCTGCTGGAAGCGGATGTCAGCTTCGACCTCACCCGCGAGTTTCTCGAGCGGGTGGAGCAGCGGGCGGTCGGCGCGCAGCTGCTGAAGGCGGTTCGTCCCGGCGATCAGCTGGTCAAGATCGTGTACGACGAACTGGTCGGACTGCTCGGCGAGAAGCAGGCGCCGCTGGTGTTCGCCTCCGTCCCGCCGACGCTCATCCTGCTCGTGGGGCTGCAGGGCTCGGGCAAGACGACGACGGCGGGGAAGCTCGCCAAGCGGCTCAAGCTGGAGCAGAAGGCGCCGTTCCTGATCGCCGCGGATGTGTATCGTCCGGCTGCGGTGGACCAGCTGGTGGCGCTGGGCAAGCAGGTCGAGGTTGGGGTGCACAGCGAACCAGGCGTCACCGACGTCGGCGGCATCGTCCGGCGGGGAATCGTGGAGGCGGGAAAGGCGCGGGCCCGGACCGTCATCGTCGACACCGCCGGCCGGTTGCAGATCGACGCCGACATGATGCACGAGCTCACGGCGCTCAAGGCGGCCATCAAGCCACATGAGATTCTGCTCGTCGCCGACGGCATGACCGGCCAGGATGCGGTGCGGATCGCGAGCGGGTTCCACGAGGCGCTGGGCATCACCGGTGTCGTGCTGACCAAGATGGATGGCGACGCGCGCGGCGGGGCCGCCCTCTCCATCTACGGGGTCACGAAGGCGCCGATCAAGTTTCTCGGTGTGGGAGAGAAGCTCGACGCGCTGGAACCCTTCCGCCCCGATCGGCTGGCGGGACGGATTCTGCAGAAGGGCGACATCCTCTCTCTGGTCGAGAAGGCGCAGTCCACCGTCGACGCGGCGGAGGCCGAGAAGCTGGCACGGAAGGCGACGTCGAAGAAGGGGCTCGATCTCGGCGACTTCCTGACCGCCATGAAGCAGATGCAGAAGATGGGGCCGCTCAAGAATGTGCTGGGCATGTTGCCCGGCGTGAGCCCGCAGATGCTGGCCGGCGCCAATCTGGACGAGAAACGGATACGCCATGTCGAGGCGATCGTGCTCTCGATGACCCTGAAGGAACGAGCCGATCCCGATCTCATCAACGGGTCGCGCCGGCTGCGAATCGCCAAGGGGTCGGGCCGGACGGTACAGGAGGTCAACCAGCTGCTGGCGCAGTTCAAGCAGATGGCCAAGCTGATGAAGTCAGCGGGAAAGCCGGGGGTGCGGATGCCCTTCGGCAAGGGTGGGGGCGGGATGTTCGGGATGTAGCATTTTTCTGGTATGCAGAGTGGCGCATACCCTCCTTGTACTCGAGAAGGTCAGGCACGCATGGCAACCAAGATTCGTCTCCGCCGCGTCGGGCGGAAGGGTGTTCCGCTCTATCGTATTGTTGTGGCCGACAAGGATTCGCCCCGGGATGGCCGGTTCGTCGCGACCCTCGGCACCTACAATCCGCGGGCGGAACAGGCCGACCAGAAGATGCAGATCGACGCCGATGCCGCGAAGGCCTGGCTGGCCAAGGGTGCACTGCCCACCGACACGGTGCGGGATCTGCTGACTCGCGCCGGCGTCATGGCCGCCCAGAAGGCGTGACCGCTCCGGAGCGCCCCCGCATTCTCGCGGTGGGGCGGCTCCGGAAGCCGCATGGATTGAAGGGGGAGATGGTGATCTTCCCGCTCACCAGCACGCCGGAGACGGTCTTCACCGCGGGGCAGGAGCTGTGGCGCCTCGACCTGACCGGGGCGATCATCGGCGAGCCGGTGCGGATCGAGCGGAGCCGGGCCTTTCACCGCGAGTGGCTGCTGAAGTTTCGCGGGCATGAAGCGCGGGATGAGCTGGACAGCTGGCGTGGCCTCTTCCTCGGCGTCCCGGAAGGTCAGTTGGAGCCGCCGGCGGAGGGTGAGGTCTACCTCCATGAGCTGGTCGGTTTCGCCGTCGCCCAGGAGGATGGGACCGCCCTCGGGCTGGTGTCGAACATGTTCGAACTTGCCTCCGGCCTGATGCTCGAGGTGCAGGGCCCGAAACGTGAGTTCCTCCTGCCGTTCAAGAAGGAATTCATCCGCCAGATCGATCGCGCGACGCGGCGGCTGACGGTGGCGGTCCCGGACGAGCTGCTGGAGTAGCCAGCCGGTCATGCTGCAGATCAATGTGGTGACGTTGTTCCCCGAGGCCCTCGCGCCGATGCTCGCGGCGAGCATTCCGGGGCGAGCGGCGGCGGCGGGACGAGTCGAGTACCGGCTGGTGCAGCTGCGCGACTTCACCCACGACCGGCACAAGACCGTGGATGACACGCCGTATGGTGGCGGCGCTGGCATGGTGCTCAAGCCGGCGCCGTTCTGGGAAGCGGTAGAGTCGCTGGACCGGGAGTCGCGGGCGGGTCCGATCATCCTGCTGTCGGCCCGGGGCAAGCGGTTCGGTCATGCCGATGCGGTGCGGCTGTCCCTGGGAGGACGACTGACGCTGCTCTGCGGGCACTACAAGGACGTCGACCAGCGGGTGGCCGATGGTCTGGCAACGGAAGAGCTTTCGCTCGGCGATTTCGTGCTCTCCGGTGGGGAGCCGGCGGCCCTGTGTATCGTGGATGCGGTGGTCCGCCTGCTCCCGGGCGTGCTGGGCGACCACGAGTCGGCCAGCAGCGATTCGCACTACGAGGGGCTGCTGAGTCCGCCAAGCTATACCAGGCCGCCGGAGTACCGGGGACGGACGGTGCCCGAGGTGCTGCTGTCGGGCGATCACGCGGCGATTGCCGCGTGGCGGCGGGCGGAGTCGGAGCGGCTGACGCAGGAACGACGGCCCGATCTCTGGGCCAGGAATGTGGATGACGCGCAGCCGTAATCGGTTGCGCGCGGCAGGGCGCTCCTCCGGAGCGTCGATCTGAAGGAGAGGAATCATGGAACGCATGGTGGCGGTGGCAACCGAAGGCTGCAGGACGGACATTCCCTCGTTCGGCCCGGGCGATACCATCAAGGTGATGGTCCGCGTTCGCGAAGGCGACAAGGAACGTCTGCAGGCCTTTGAAGGCGTCTGCATGGGCAAGCGCGGCGGCGGGATCAACGAGACCTTCCGGGTGCGGAAGGTGTCGGCGGGGGTCGGGGTGGAACGCATCTTTCCGCTCCACAGCCCGAGCATTGCGACGATCGACGTGGTCCGTCGCGGCAAGGTGCGACGCGCCAAGCTGTACTATCTCCGCCATGTGAGCGGCAAGGCCGCCCGCATCAAGGAGAAGCGGGAGACCGTCACCAAGAGCTGACGGTGCCACGGGCCGCCACCGGGGTACCGGTGCCCAACCTCCTCCGTGAGGAAGCGGCCTGGAGTCGGCGTTCACTCCTGATTGGGGTCGACGAAGTCGGCCGCGGTCCCCTGGCTGGTCCAGTGGTGGCCGCGGCCGCCGTCTTTCCCCTCTGGTGCACCCCGCTCCCCGGGGTGCGCGACAGCAAGACCCTCAGTGCCCATCAGCGGGCCGCCCTCTGCGCCCCACTGCGGGCCGCGGCACTCGGGGTCGCGCTGGGAGCCGCCTCGGTGCGGGAGATCGATCGCCTCAACATCCGGGTCGCCACCGCGCTGGCCATGCGGCGAGCGGTCGCCACTCTCGTCTCCGGGCGCGGGTTCCGTGAGCGGGCCCTGGCCGCCGGCGCCACGCGATGGAACATCCTGATTGACGGGTTGCCCCTGCCGGAGTGTGGGTTCGCGCATGAGGCACTCGTGGCCGGCGATGGGCAGTGCTATTCGATCGCGGCGGCGGGAATCATCGCCAAGGAAGTTCGGGATCGCCTGATGCGCGCTCTCGCGGTGAGATACCCATCGTACTCGTGGGAACGCAACGCCGGGTACGGGACCGTCGCGCATGCCGCTGCCCTCACGCAGTTCGGCGCGACGCCGCATCATCGCCGGAGCTTCGCTCCGGTGGCTGCGGTCGCCCGACCCGCGTAAGCGGCTCGCTTGCATCACGGGGTACGGGCCGGCCGGCGGTCGGCCCCAACCCACTCCATTCCCAGTTCTTCACTCCGTTCTCCTCTCCCCCTACTCCCTACTCCCCACACAACCGACGCTCGAAAGAACCTTTGATCTCACCGTTGGCAGACTCGACTTTTCCATGCGCGCCTTTGTTCGAGCGCCACCCCGTTTACCTCTACATCGGTGAAATGGAACGCGACTACCGCAGCGCGCTCATCCAGGATCTCGCCGCACGGCCGGTTCCCTGGCTGGAGCCCGTAGCCCGAGGCTCGCGGACGGACTGGAC
>JANOFA010000195.1:0-12205 GCA_031413355.1 Gemmatimonadota bacterium
ATCGTCTCGACCCCGACTTCCGCCGCCCGCGCTCCAAGCTCGAGCGCCAGCCCCTCATGCCGGGCGATACGACCGGTCCGGCGCCGCACCGGTTTCCCGTGCATCATGTCGAGGCTGAAGATCACCCGGGCGCTGCCGACCCGCTCCACGACGGCGGCGAGGTCCTTGAAGCCCTTCAGCGTCTCCAGCCCCACGACGACAGTGGTCGCCCCGGCCGCGAGGAACGGCTCCGCCGCCGACGCCGCCGTGATGCCGCCATCGATCAGGAGTCCGCTGCCGAAGCCGTGGTCGGGATGCGACAGCCGGCGGACCAGGTCGAGCTGCGGCGTCCAGCCCTCGATCGCATCGAGATCGGCGACATAGCATTGCTCGGCGCCGATCACGGTCCGGTACGCGCGCGCGAGCGCAACGGCATCGCCCACCCGGCCGGGCAGCAGGGACGACTGCACCGGCCGGTAGGCGCTGCGCGCCCCGCCCCGGGCATGCACCGCCTGGCCGCGCTGGAGATCGAGGACGGGGATTATTTCCATGGTTGGTGAAAGGTACGGGGGAGGAGGCGCGAGGCGCGAGGCGCGAAAAGATGGAGAGTCCGATGGCCCCTCGCTATCTTCAGTCTGGTATTCGACCGAGTCGGCTACTCCCTGACGCCTACTCCCCCGCGCCTCGCGCCTACTCCCTACCTACCGCCTCTGTCCCAATCACTGACTGTCATTAAGATCGGCGGCTCCCTCAGCCACCTCCCCGGCGCACTCGCTACCGTCGGGCAGGCACTTGCCGCCGCTGGCGCCAGGCAGTGGATCGTTGTCGTTCCCGGTGGTGGCCCGTTTGCCGACCAGGTGCGCGCCTTCGACAGGACGCACGTCCTCTCTCCCACCGCCGCACACTGGATGGCCATACTCGGCATGGACCAGTACGCCTTTGCGCTGGCCGACAAGACCCCTGGCAGCCGCGTGGTGGAGGATGGTGCCGGCGTGAAGGCGGCGCATGCCGCACAGCTCGTCCCCATCCTGGCACCGTCGCGCTGGCTCCGCGCCGCCGATGAACTGCCGCACAGCTGGGAGGTGACCAGCGACAGTCTCGCCGCCTACCTCGCGATGCTGCTCGGAGCGGATGAACTCGTACTGGTCAAGCCGCTGAGTTCGGGCGACGGGTTGGTGGATCCCTTCTTCTTCCGTGCGCTGGCAGCGGGAACCCGCTGGCGGGTGCTTGGCATCGACGCGATCGCCTCGCTGCCGGATCTGGTCGCCGGGTCGCGCTAAGGGTGGAGACGGGCGCCCCCGCCCAACGCTGGGTAGGGCAGGCGTCCCCGCCTGCCCGCGACAATGCCCGTCGCCTCAACGACAACATCGCCGAGCCACAACTCCAGTCGCGTGAGCGGATGGTGTGCGACATGCCCAGGCACTTCGTGGGCAGGCGGGGACGCCTGCCCGACCCCAATTCTCCGGCAAACCACCGCACCCATGCCCGGGCACTTCGTGGGCAGGCGGGGACGACTGCCCTACACCAATTCTCCGGCAAACCACCGCACCCATGCCCACGCACTTCGTGGGCAGGCGGGGACGCCTGCCCTACCCCAATTCCCTGCTCAGCCGCCGCACCCGCCCCTCATCAATCACGCCATCCCGACCGCCAACACAGGCTGCCCCACGCACGCCAACTATTGCGGCACCCGTGGCGAGGACGTCGTGAAACCGTGGAACATCCAGACTTCCGCCGAGCGCGAGGAACGCACCGAACGCAGTGAGCGATTGCGCCAGGGACAGCAGCTGCGCCGGGGACTCGTGGTCGAACAGATCACCGCCCTCCTTGAGGCCGGTATCGACCAGCAGACCCGCTGCTCCCGCGTTGCGCACCACGGCGGGAAACTCCGCGGCCGCCAGACTCGCCATCCGGGCGTGATCGGCGTACGCCACGGCGACGACCTTCGGCACACCCGGCCGGGTCCGCGCGGCTGCGACCGCAGCGGCAAGTAACGCCTGCACTCGCACGGAATCCGTGATGCCACGAAAGCCCAGCTTCACGAAACTGAGCGGCACATCGATATCGGCAAAGGCGCGAGTCACCTCGGCGACCGATGCCACGTCACCCAGCGCGGCGCTGCACGGAATGGCCGCCGGCACCACCAACCGGATGGCACGAAGCGCGGCGGCGGACACCGGGCCAAGCGCCCCCGCCGCCGGCTCTTTGGCGTCGATGATTTCTCCGCCGCCCGCCAGCGCACTCCTCGCCTCGGCGGCATCCCGCACGCTCACCAGCAATCGCACGATCCATCTCCCTTGTTCGCGGCCGGTCCCCCGATATGTTACCCCGGCATGACTCCCCCCAATGCTACGCCGTCACCGCCGATTCCGCTCGCCGGCAAGCGGGTCATGGTAACGGGCGGATCGAGCGGCATCGGGCGGGCGATCGCTATCGGTGCCGCGCGCGCCGGCGCGGACGTGATGATCACCTTTCGCGCGAATCAGGCCGGCGCAGACGAAGTCGCCGCCCTGATCCGCGAGACCGGCCGCCGCGCCGCGCCGGTGCAGGCGGATATCAGTCAGCCCGACGCCCTCGCCCGCCTGGTCGAGACTGCCCGTGACACCTTTGGTGGCATCGATGGCTGGGTCAACAATGCCGGCGCCGATATCCTCACCGGTACCGGTGCCTCGCTCTCGCGGCGCGAGAAACTCGACCTGCTGCTGACGGTCGACCTGCGGGGGACCATGCTCGCGAGCTGGGCGGCGGCGGAGCTGCTGCAAACCGCAACCGGCGGCGGCGTGATCATCAACATGTCGTGGGATGGTGCGGTGCGTGGCATGGAAGGCGAAAACCCGGAGCTCTTCGCAGCAGTGAAAGGTGGCGTGCTGAGCTTCAGCCGCTCCCTCGCCCGCTCCCTCGCTCCCGCCATCCGGGTCAACGTCCTGGGTCCGGGATGGATCGAGACCGCGTTCGGGGACGTCGCCCCGATGGAATTCAAGCAGGAGATTGCCCGGGGCATTCCGCTGCGCCGGTGGGGAACGCCCGAGGATGTCGCGAGCGCCGCGATCTACCTGCTCTCCGACGCGGCGCAGTACGTGACCGGCCAGTTGATCATGGTGAATGGCGGGGATGTGATGTGAGGCGGGGCCTGGAGGGAGAGTGCAGTTTTCTTCGGGTGGGCGCGAGGCGGTAGGCGCGAGGCGGACTGCTGTCCCGCCCACCGCCTACCGCCGATCGCCTCCCAATTGAACAAGGAGCAAGCATGTCGACCAAGGAACGCACCTACACCGACGTGGAAATCGCCGAGAAGCTCACGGGCTTTCCAGGGTGGTACTATGAGGATGGCTTCCTCCGGCGGTACTACAAGACCGACGGCTGGCTCACCACCCTGGCGCTGGTCAACACGATCGGCTTCCTCGCCGAGGCGGCGTACCATCATCCCGACCTCAACGTCAGCTGGGCCAAGGTGTGGGTCAAGCTGCAGACCCACTCCGCCGGCGGCATCACCGACAAGGACTGGGAGCTCGCAGCCAAGATCGAAGAATCCGTCTTGTGGAAGCCTCACGGCGGCGCTCTGGAGGGGACCCCGAACAAGTGGGTGCGGGGCGGGGATCCGGCGTGAGCCGGACCGGCGGTCAGGCGGGAAGGCGGGCGGAGAGCAAACCGGGTGAGAGCCTCAACCCAACCGCCCAACCGCCCAACCGCCAGGTTCTCTTTGTCACCGGAAAGCTCGCCGAGCCACTGCTACGACGCACCATCGAAGGCATGCACCCGCCGTTTGCGTGGGAGGTGGCGACGCTGCGCATCACGGTGGCGGCGCTGATGACCACGCCGTGGATCGGCAAGTTCCTCACCGTACCCGCGGGAACCGACCTCATTCTGCTCCCTGGCCTGGTGGAGGGCGACCTCGACCTCCTGCGCCAGCAGTTCGGCGTCGCCGTCGAGCGCGGCCCCAAGGATGCCCGCGACATCCCCCGCCACTTTGGCCAGCAGGCGGCGGCCCGGGACTATGGCTCCTGGGATATCGAAATCCTCGCCGAGATCAACAACGCCCCCAAGCGGAGCCGGGCGGAGGTACGGGCTGAGGCGGAACACTACCGCAACTCCGGCGCGGATGTGATCGACCTCGGCTGCACCCCAGGCGTCCCCTTCCCCGACTTGGGCGCAGTCGTGCGGGAGCTGCGGGCGGCGGACCTGCGCGTCAGCATCGACTCCTTTGACCCAGCCGAGATCCGCACCGCGGTGGAGGCCGGCGCCGGGCTTGTGCTGAGCATCAATGGCAGCAATCGCGAGGTCATCACCGATCTGCGCGGCACCGGAGTGCGCGTCGTCGCCATCCCCGATTTCGGTGCGGGGCTCGATACCCTCGATCCGACGCTTGAGGCGCTCACCGCCGCCGGCATCCCGTTCCTGATCGATCCGATCCTCGAGCCCATCGGGTACGGCTTCATGGCCTCGCTCGAACGCTACGCCGAGATCCAGCGGCGTTACCCCGGCGTCCCGCAGATGATGGGGATCGGAAACCTGACCGAGCTGACGAGCGCGGATACGACCGGAGTGAATGCACTGCTCATGGCGATCGCGCAGGAAGTGGGAGTGAAGGCGGTGCTTACGACCGAGGTGATTCCCTGGGCCAGCGGCGCCGTACGGGAGATCGATGTCGCCCGGCGGCTGATGTATCACGCTGTCACCCAGCAGACCTTGCCCAAGGGAGTGGACGATCGTCTCGTCACACTCAAGGACGCCCGGGTGCTGACCATGTCCGAGGCCGAATTGCGCGAGGTGCAGGCCCACGTCACCGACCCCAACTTCCGCATCTTCACCGATCGCGACACCATCACCGTCTTCAATCACACACTGTTCATCCGGGGCACCGAGATCCAGGAGATCTTCGACCAGCTCGGCGTGGCGGAGGCGTCCCACGCCTTCTATCTGGGGAAGGAGCTCGCAAAGGCGAAGCTGGCCATCACGCTGGGCAAGACCTACCGGCAGGAGGGACAGCTCGACTGGGGCTACCTCACCCCGCCGGACGATCCGAACCGCGAGCACTTCAAGCCGACGGCACGGAAGCGCCCTCCAAAATCCTGAAAGCGGAAACCACCGCTCGGCCCCGGGCGTAGGTCGCGCATCTCCGACCAACGGACCGCAATGCGCCGTCTCTCAGGAAACCGCTGGACGACCTCCATTGCGAGGTCGGGGCTCATCCGCGTGGTCCCTCCGGGCGCTCGGCTTTGCTCAGGAACGGCTGGCGTCGCAGGGCCAGCTACGCACGCGCCCTCCGGGACACCCGCGGCCTCGCCCCTCCTCACGAGATTGAGGAGAGTCTGCCTGATTCTCAGCGCGCTCCTGCTGCATCTCTCCCGCCCCCTCCCCGCCGCATCCCGACAATTCGCCGATCCCCTCATGGCGCGAATCTCGACCGCGCTCGCCGCCGCCACTCCGGAGCTGATTGCGTTTCGTCGCGACCTGCACCAGCACCCGGAGCTTTCGGGGGAGGAAGTCCGCACGGCGGAACTCGTCGCCCATCGGCTGCGTCGGCTCGGCCTCGAAGTCCGGACCGGTGTCGGCGGGCACGGCGTGGTGGGACTGCTGCGGGGCGGCCGACCCGGTCCGGTCGTCGCCTTCCGCGCTGACATGGATGCGGTGCCGTCCACCGATCCCGATCCCGTCGCCTTTGCTTCGCTCCGCTCCGGCGTTCGTCACATCTGCGGTCACGACATCCACACCACGCTCGGCCTCGCACTCGCAACCGGCTTCGCCGCCGTCAGCCGCGACCTCCCCGGCAGCGTGCTTTTCATCTTTCAGCCCGCCGAGGAAAGGGCGACCGGCGCGCAGGCCATGCTGGCGGATGATGTCTTTGGACTGGGCCGTCCCGCGGCGATCTACGCCGTCCATACCGCACCGCTGGAAGTCGGCACCCTCGGCACGACCGCGGGACCGATGCTCGCAGGGCGCGATCGGATGACGGTGACGATGAGGGGCACCGGTGATCTCGATGCCGCCGCCGCCACGCTCCGCGCGCAGTTGCTGGCCGTCGGGACAATCACACCCGCCGAGGCACGCGGGACGGTTGCAGCAGGCTTCGTGATGGTCGAGCTGGCGCCGACGCGCACCACCGACCGGGACCACCGCACCCTTACCGCGTCGCTCAGTATCGCAAGCCCGAGCAGCCGCCGCGACGCTCGACGCCGCATCGAGACCGCGGTCCGCGCGCTCACCACCCCGGAGGTCACGGCGACGCTGGTCTACCAGGAACGGGTGATCGCCGGCGTCACCAACGATTCGGTACTTGTCGCCCGCGGCGACGCAAGCCTCCGCCGCCTGCTGGGCGACAGCGCAGTGGTGCCAGTCGGCGTGGTCAGTCCGCTCTTCAGCGAGGACTTCGGTTCCTTCCAGGCGGAGATCCCCGGGGTGATGTACCTGCTCGGCGTCAGCAACCAGGCCCGGGGCTGGGTCGGCATGCCGCACAGCCCGGGGTACGTCGCCGACGAGGCGGCCATCGGGATTGGTGCCCGTGCCCTGACCGCGGTGCTGCTGGATCGGCTGCGAAGCCCATCCTGACCGACCCCTTCCCATCGACTCCGCCCTCCCGCATCATGCGGGATGACCACGCCGCCGCTGGTTGAAGAACTCGTTCCCGCCCCCGCTCCCGTCGAAACGGCGGAACGCTTCCTCGGCCAGCCTCACCTGCTCTTCCTCGACAGCGCGACCGACCCGGCACGGCTGGGACGCTACTCGTTTCTGTCAGCCGCGCCCGCGCAGGTCGTCCGCACCAAGGGCCGTGGTCCCGGACGCACCGCGCTGGAACAGGCCAAGGCGCTGCTGGCGTCCTGTCGGACCGAGCCGGTTGCGGGGCTGCCACCCTTCCAGGGCGGGCTGGCCGGATTCCTGGGCTACGACTACGGCGCGGTACTCGAGCACCTCCCCGCGCCGCGCTTCGATGACCTCAATCTGCCGGACGTCGTGCTTGGCTTCTACGACTGGGTGATCGCCTGGGATCATCAGCTTGAGCGCGCCTGGCTCATTTCCACCGGCCTGCCCTCGAGTGGCGCGGAGCAGATGTCGCGAGCCATTGAGCGGCTCGGGTGGGTCAAGCGCCTGCTCGCGGGGCCGTCCGCCGGCGCCTCGGGCCGGCGCATCCCGGTGCATCCGCTGGGTCTCGCGGCACCGAGTTTCCCGGTGACGACGACCGAGCAGAGCGGAGAGATTTCGCTGCGGTCCTCCTTCACCGAGCGCGGCTATCTCGATGCGGTGGCGCGAGTGCGGGACTACATCATCGCCGGCGACATCTTCCAGGCCAATCTCTCGCAGCGCTTCGAAGCACCGCTGGAGGAAGATCCCTGGCGACTGTACCGGCGGCTGCGGGAAGTGAATCCGGCGCCGTTCGCGGCGTATCTCGAATTCGACGGCATCGCCGTCGCGAGCGCGTCGCCCGAACGGTTCCTCCTGCTGGACACCGCCGGCCAGGTCGAGACCCGCCCCATCAAGGGCACCCGCCCCCGGGGCGTGTCGCCGGAGCACGACGCCGCGCTCTCCCGCGCCCTGCACGACAGCGGGAAGGACCGGGCGGAAAACCTGATGATCGTGGACCTGCTGCGGAACGACCTGTCGCGCACCTGCGCCCCCGGCACGGTGCGGGTGCCGGAGCTGTTCGCCCTCGAGGGCTATCGCACCGTGCACCATCTGGTCTCCACCGTCACCGGCACGCTGGCGCCCGGGCACGAGGCCACCGATCTTCTCGCGACCACCTTTCCCGGCGGTTCGATCACCGGCGCGCCCAAGGTGCGGGCGATGGAGATCATCGCCGAGCTGGAGCCGTCGCGCCGGGGGATCTACTGCGGGTCGGTCGGCTACCTCAGCGTCACCGGAGCGATGGACACTTCGATCGTCATTCGCACCTTCGTCTGCCTCGGGGGACGCACCTTCTTCTCCGCCGGTGGCGGCATCGTGGCCGACTCCGACCCGGCACAGGAATACCAGGAGACGCTCGACAAGGCGCGCGCGCTCATAGGAGCGATGGCTGGCGCGGTGACGACACCATGATTCTGCTGATCGACAACTACGACAGCTTCGTCTACAACCTCGCGCGTTACGTCGCGGAGCTGGGACAGACACCGGTGGTGCGCCGCAACGACGCGATCACGCTCGACGATATCGCGGCGCTGCGGCCGAGCCACATCATCATCTCGCCGGGGCCCTGTTCCCCCACCGAAGCTGGCATCTCGTCTCACGTCATCCGCCGCTTCGGGCCCGACACTCCCATCCTCGGCGTCTGCCTGGGGCATCAGTGCATCGGGGCGGTCTACGGCGGCGAGGTGGTGCGCGCCGGGAAGCCGATGCATGGCAAGACCTCCAGCATCCGGCACACCGGCACGTCGGTCTTCACCGGCCTGCCCAGCCCGTTGATCGCGACGCGGTATCATTCGCTGGTCATTGCACCGGATTCGGTACCCGAGGCGCTCGAGGTACTGGCAACCGCGGAGGACGGCGAAATCATGGCGGTCGCCCACCGGGAGCATCCCGTCGTCGGCGTCCAGTTTCACCCGGAGTCGGTGCTGACCGAGTATGGCTACCGGATGCTGGACTGGTTCCTGACCGGCGGTCACGGCGTGAATGTACCGGACCGGGCTGATGGTGCGACCCGCTCACCGCTGCAGGATGAAGCCAGCCTGCATGCGGCGCCGCCGTCGTCTGAGCTGGTGCGGTAGGGGGGAGGAGTTGGGGAGAAGCGTGCAGGGGCCGACCGGCGGTCGGCCCGTGCCCGCGCGGTCGAAGGATTTGGCGGTGGGCGGGGATTGGAGAGACCCGTGTAGGAGCCAACCGGCGGTCACGGCAATTCATTCACGATCATTTGGAGCATCACATGCGCAGTACACAGCACATTGCCGCGATAGCTGTCATTCTCACCGCCACCGCTGTACCCCTCACCGCGCAGGCGCTGCCCGACACCGCCCCAGGCTACACCGACACCACGCTCATGATCCCGATGCGGGATGGTGTCAAGCTGCACACCCGCGTCTTCTGGCCGAAGAACCAGGCCGAATCTCTGCCGTTCGTGATGCTCCGCACCCCTTATGGTATTGAGGGGGCGTCGCGGCAGTTCAGCAGCTACCTCAAGGAGATGGCGGACGACGGCTACCTCTTCGTCTTTCAGGACATCCGCGGGCGCTACACCTCCGAGGGCCAGTTCCTGATGAACCGCCCGCTGCACGACCCGAAGGACATGCAGGGAGTCGACGAGAGCACCGATACCTATGACACGGTCGACTGGCTGCTCAAGAATGTCCCGCGCAACAGCGGCCGCGTCGGTGTGCTCGGCATCAGCTACCCCGGCTGGCTCGCGGCGATGGCGGGGATCAATGCCCATCCAGCGGTGAAGGCGGTGAGCCCGCAGGCACCAATGACCGACACCTGGATGGGCGACGACTTCTTCCACTACGGCGCCTTCCGCCTCAGCTATGGTTTCGAGTACGCGGCGGGAATGGAACTGTCCAACGACGGATCCGCCCCGGTCCCGATTGACCGGTACGATACCTACGACTGGTACCTTGCCCAGGGCCCGCTCGCCAACCTGACCCAGCTGCTGGCGGGACGGGTTCCGACATGGACGGCCTTCACCCAGCACCCCACCTACGACGACTTCTGGAAGGCGCGGGCTCTCCCCCGCTACCTGACGCAGCTCACCGTGCCGACGCTCACCGTCGGCGGCTGGTACGACCCGGAGGATTTCTACGGTGCGCTCAAGACGTACCGGACGCTCGAGGCACACGATACCTCGAGGATCAACTACCTCGTCGTGGGGCCGTGGAATCATGGCGGCTGGTCCCGTGGCGCCGGCGACAGCCTCGGGCGCATCAGCTGGGACGATTCCACCAGCGCCTTCTTCCGCGAGCAGGCCCAGGCGCCGTGGTTCGCCTACTGGCTCAAGCTCCGGGGCCGACTGCCGCTGCCGGAGGCGCTCATGTTCGAGGGCGGCAGCAACCGGTGGCGCGCCTTTGACGAGTGGCCTCCGAAGGCGGTCACCCCGACGAAGCTGTACTTCGGACCCCAGGGAACCTTGTCGTTCACCGCTCCCAAGGCGGCGACCACCGCCGCGGCCGACAGCTACCTCTCCGATCCCGCCCATCCCGTTCCGTATCGTCAGCGTCCCATCCAGCTCACCTATCACCCGCAGGGCTCCGACTGGTACACCTGGCTGGTCGAGGATCAGCGCCAGGTGCAGGGTCGCCCTGACGTCCTGAGCTGGCAGACCGAGCCGCTCACTGAAAGCGTGACAATCGCCGGCGACATCGTTGGGCGGCTGTTCGCCTCGACCACAGGACAGGATGCCGACTGGGTGGTGAAGCTCATCGATGTTTATCCTGACAGCGCCCGGGGCGACGAGCCGCGCATGGGTGGCTACCAGCTCATGGTGACCAGTGAGATTCTGCGGGGCCGCTACCACAAGAGCTTCAGCCGGCCCGAGCCGCTGGTTCCCAACAAGGTGACGCCCTTCACCGTCGACCTGCATCAGCAGAGCTACCAGTTCCAGCGTGGCCATCGCATCATGGTGCAGGTGCAGAGCAGCTGGTTCCCGGTCTACGATCGCAACCCGCAGACCTGGGTGGCGAACATCTTCGAGGCGCCGGCGAGCGCCTACCGGGCCCAGACCCATCGCGTGCTCCGGACCGCGCGCTACCCCTCTCACGTGGAGCTGCCGGTGCTGCCGCGGTAGGGTGAGGAGGCGGCCGGAAGACCATCCGGCGAGACCGCCACGGTTCCTGACGGTCCGGGCCTGACTCCCCAGACCCAGCACCGGCGTGATGGGAAGAATCCACCCCGGCCAGCGTCCCTCTGCAACACAAACACGCGACACTGGAGGTTTTTCATGCGAGCCTCGTCCCCGTGGCCTCGCCGGTGGCTCTGCTCCTGTCTGATTGTGGCCGTCGTGACCGCCTGCGATCCGGCCACCGAGCCGAAGACCGGTGGAGAGATGCCGCTCAGCGCTCCGGCCCTGGCCTCCCCGACATCCGTTCAGCACCCCTGGGTCGGAAAGACCATCGTGCTGGTCAGCAGCTACTCCCCCTCGCCGGGCGCCTCGCTCTGCCTCGAGGCCGGTTCGACCACTTCGCCCAGGACCGCCACGTGCACCCACAAGCCGGCTCAGCAGTTCCAGGTGTTGGCCGCGAGCGGGATGCGGGTCCAATTGAGGCCCGCGGCGGTGGCGCTCGCCAACCTCTGTCTGAGCACTGACGGCTACGTACCACTGGTGACCACCAGCCCCTGCAGCGGGGAGGATTCGACCAGTTTCTCGCTGCCGATGCCGGGAAACCCGCCCCCGACGATGGGCCCCGTGACTTCGATGAAGGCCTTCGCCTCGAAATACTATGTCCTGGAGTTAGTCGTGCCCTTCAAAGGGGGTCTCGTTCTGGCCTCATACCATGGGATGCCAACCCAGCTCTGGCGCTTCAAGGAGAGCCTCGCCGGGTGGCTCTAACGGCCTCCCCTAGCGGCCCACCGCGGGACGGGGCCAGATTGGCCCCGTGATCATCGAATCAATCCTCACCAGTCTCGCGGCGGACGGCGCGGTCAACTGCGCGCCGATGGGCGTCGAGTGGGGTGACGCGGAGATCGTCATCAAGCCGTTCATCGACACCGCCACCTTCCGCAACCTGCGGGCGACGGGATCCGCGGTGGTGAACCTGACGGACGACGTGATGCTCTTTGCCCAGGGGGCGACGGGCGACGTGATCTTTCCCCACGGTCCGGCCAGCGTGGTGCGCGGCGCCGTGCTGGACGCCGCCTGCTCCTGGCGCGAGGTCGAGGTCGTCTCTATCGACGATACGCCGCCCCGCTCACGCAT
This sequence comes from Gemmatimonadota bacterium, assembly GCA_031413355.1. Taxonomy (GTDB): domain Bacteria; phylum Gemmatimonadota; class Gemmatimonadetes; order Gemmatimonadales; family GWC2-71-9; genus JADJOM01. The sequence continues at coordinate 11,804 of JANOFA010000195.1, forward strand.
CGTTACCCGCGTCGTCCATCACGGCAGCCGGCGCGAGTTCCTCGGCTTCAATCGGGCCCGGCATGCGGTGCTGGAGGCGGCGATCCTGGCCACACGCACGCACCTCCTCTCCCCACCGGAGGTTCTCGCCGACATGATGCGGTTGACGATCATCGTGAACAAGACCGCGGGTCCGCGGGAGATGGCGGCGATGGCCCATCTGGCGGGGGTGATCGGCCAGCGGCTGGGAACACCGGTGGGCTTCCCGTGAGCACGCGGAATGCCCGTCCGTCGCGCGTCACGGTGGAGGCCCCGGGCCGGCTCCATTTTGGAATCCTCGATCTGCGGGGACATCGCGGGCGGTGGTTCGGCGGTATCGGCGCGGCGGTCCCCACTCCATCGGTTCGGCTCGAGGCGATCCCC
>JANOFA010000196.1:0-2960 GCA_031413355.1 Gemmatimonadota bacterium
TTGAGCAGCCGCTCCGGCTCCAGACCCGGCCGCCCCGCGCCGGTCACCGCGGCCTCGCCGGAAACCAGTCGCACCACTTCCTCTTCCAGCGCACGTCGCGCGGCACCATGCCGGGGATCCGCCGCCTGCACTGCCATTCGACCCAGCACCGGGAGTACGCTCGGGGAGAGGCGTTCCTCCCGGCCGGGCACAAGCGCCTGGGCCAATCGGTAGAGGCTCCCGGAATCGAGCACGGCACAACATTCCTGGACGAAATCACGCACCAGCGCTTCATCGGCCTCGGGCGACACCAGGCGGCGCAGGGTGACGAGCGGGAGGGCCCCGATGAGCAGCTCGAGATCGGTGGCCAGCTCGCGATTGAGCACCGACTGGGCCGCGACGCCGAGCAGCGCCGCCAGCACCCGATTGCGCCATTCAGGTTGCGGGGGATGCAGCTCGAGTGCGACGGCGAGCCCGTCCGGATCACGTTCTTCCGAGGGCTGCGCTTCATCGCCGAGGACCAGCCGCTCGAGCGCGTACCAGGGCGCGTGCCCGGCGGGCGGCGTCGGGCGCTGGGCGCGGAAGGCGAGGTTGGCCGTCGCCGGGATCGACCGCTGGCCGCCGCCATTCAGCGCGACCGCGCTCAGCCCGAGGAGCAGCTCCGCGGCGGTCACCCCCGGCCGCAGTTCGATGGCGCCGATCCCGGCGTCGCGCAGCTGCGCGGTAAGGTCCCGCAGCGGCTCGTAGTCCGGATTGGTCTCCATGCCCTCGACCAGCAGCTGGACCGTGCCGACCTTGATGGTGAGCGACTCGCGCGAGGCGAGCAGTCCTGCGAGGGCCCGCTCCAGCCCGGCGATCGCTCCCGTCACCTCGGGATGCGACTCCGGCTGGTGCCGCAGCCGCTGCACGACAGCCGCCAGCCCGAGCAGCACGTCTGCCAGGGGCCGACTGGGTGAATTGGGGAGGGAATGTCTCGGCGCCATGTCCTGTCAATCTACCCCGCAGCGCGCCAGCCGACACCCCGGAGCTGGCCGGGCAGGTGCGGGATGAGCCGGAATCGGATATAGTAGAAGCCATGTCGATCCCTCCATTCCGCCGCTCCGGGCCCACCACGACCGTCAAGGGATGGGCGACGGCCACGCCTGGGGTCGCCGACCAGCTGCGGCGTGGTGCGTGGTATCCGGTCATCGATGAGCAGCCCGACGGCATGATCACGGTCGAGGTCGACCATGAGCCGGTCCGGGTGCGTCGGGAAGATCTGCGATTCCGGGCCGACCGTCCCGACCAGTGGAGTGTGGTGACCCGCACCGGTGTCATGCGACCGACGCTGGCCGGGGTGAAGCTGGTGTCCACCTACGCCGTCTGTCCCGACTGCACTGCACGGCAGGAATTTGACGGCGAACCCGAGTCCCTCATGTGCGTCCGCTGCCGCCGCGCAGCCAAGGTGGACTGGGACACGACCTACTGAGCCGGGAATGAGCCTCTGGTCCATTCTCGAACGTGCCCGTCGTCTCCACCCGGATCGTCCAGCGGTGGGAGATGACGGGCACGCTCTGTCCTATGCCTCAGTCGGTGCCCGGATCGATGCCCTGGCCCATCGGCTGATCGCACTCGGCCTGCGACCAGGCGACCGGGTGGCCGCTCTGCTGCCGAATGGACTGGCGTACCTCGAGAGCTACTTCGCCGCTGCCGGTGCCGGGCTGATCCTCGTCCCGCTCAACATCCGCCTGACCGCCAGCGAACTCGGTTTCATCCTGCGGGACAGCGGCAGTACCGTCATCCTGGCCGACTCCGCGCTGGCCCCGCTGACCGAGGCTGCGATCGCCGAGGCGCCGGATGTCGGACATGTGCTGTGGGCTGGAGGCACGCCGGCGGTGAGCATGGGGGCAACGGGAGCCGCCTGGCCGGAGCCGGGCGGCCCGCCGTTCCTGCCTATCGTGACGCCGATGGACCATGTGGCGCATCTGTACTACACCAGCGGCACCACCGGTCCACCGAAGGGCGTCATGCTCACCCACCGCAACGTGTGGGTCCATGGGCTCGCGGCTATTGCCGAGCTGGAACTGCGGGAGACCGACGTCTGGGGACATATCGCGCCGATGTTCCATTTGGCGGATGCCTGGGCGACCTTCGCGATCACCTGGGTCGGCGGGCGGCATCTGATGGTGCCGCGATTTGAACCCGGCGAAGTGCTGGCGACGTTGGAGCGCGAAAGCGTCACCATCACCAACCTCGTCCCCACGATGCTCAACCTGATGGTCAAGCATCCAACGGCGAGCGAGCGACGCTTTCCCCGATTGCGCCGAATCCTGAGTGGTGGCGCGCCGATCGCGCCTGCCGTGGTTGAATCCATCATCAACATCTTCGGGTGCGAATACGTACAGACCTACGGCATGACCGAAACCAGCCCCTACCTCACCCTGAGCCTGCTCAAGGACCACCTGCGCGCGCTGCCGCCTGCGGAGCGGCTGCGGTATCAGGCCAAGACCGGCCGGCCCTTCGTCGCCATCGAGCTGCGGGTGGTGGACGACGCGGGCGCTCCGGTCGCGACCGATGAGTGCGCCGTCGGCGAAATCCAGGTGCGGGGCGAGACCGTCACGCCAGGCTACTGGCGGCGCCCGGATGCCACCGCTGCCGCCTTCACCCCTGACGGGTGGCTGCGGACCGGTGATCTCGCGGTGCTGGACAGCGAGGGCTACGTCTCGATCGTCGACCGGAAGAAGGACATGATCATCACCGGCGGGGAAAAGGTTTATTCGACCGAAGTCGAGGCGGTGCTGTATCAGCATCCGGGCATTCTGGAGGCCGCGGTGTTCGGCAGCCCCGACGCGATCTGGGGCGAGGTGGTCAATGCCGCCGTGGTCCTGCGGGACGGGGCGCGACTCACGGCCGAAGAGGTCACCGATTTCTGCTCTCGATTGCAGCGGTTTGCCTGACCTCCAGCGCCTTCGCCGCCTCCCGTTCCAGCGCCAACTATTTGG
>JANOFA010000197.1:0-4014 GCA_031413355.1 Gemmatimonadota bacterium
GTTTACTGAAGAATTTTTGGGAGCCGCTTTATCCCAAGCTCGATCCCGAGGATAAGAACGATCCGACGCAACGGATGAACCGCAAGCTACGACGGGGTACGGGGATGCGCTAGAGTCGGACGGGCGGACGGGCGGACGGGCGGGCGGACAGGCGGACGGGCGGACGGGCGGGCGGACGGGCGGACGGGCGGGTCGACGTATTGCTGATCGGGGCTGGAGGTCGTTTGCTAACGGCCAACGGCCAACGGCTAACGGCTAACGGCCGATGGCTGAATGCTGACCGCTGACCGCTGGCCGCTGGCCGCTCCCCGCTACAACGGAATATTCCCGTGTTTCTTCTTCGGATTCTGATCCCGCTTGGTACTCAGGGTCCGCAGCGCGTCAATCAGGCGGGGCCGGGTGTCACGCGGATCAATCACGTCATCGACAAAGCCGCGGGCGGCGGCGGCGTAGGGATTGGCAAAGGTCGCCGTGTACTCGGCGATGCGGCGGGCTGTCTCTGCCTCCCGGTCGGGCGACTGCTCGAGCTCCTTCTTGAACAGGATCTCCACCGCGCCCTTGGGCCCCATCACCGCGATCTCCGCCGTGGGCCAGGCGAGGTTGATGTCGCCGCGAATATGCTTGGAGCTCATGACGTCGTAGGCCCCGCCGTACGCCTTGCGGGTGATCACGGTGAGCTTGGGCACCGTCGCCTCACAGTAGGCATAGAGCAGCTTGGCGCCATGCTTGATGATGCCGCCATGCTCCTGCGCCACGCCCGGCAGGAACCCGGGCACATCGACGAAGGTCACGACCGGGATGTTGAAGCAGTCGCAGAACCGGATGAAACGGGCCGCCTTCTGCGAAGCGGCGATATCCAGGACTCCGGCGAGCACCGCCGGCTGGTTGGCAATGAGGCCCACCGAGCGCCCGCCAAGCCGGGCAAACCCGGTCAGGATATTTCCGGCAAAATCCGGCTGCACCTCGAGCCATGACGCGCGGTCCACCACCAGCTCCAGCACTTCGCGCATATCGTAGGGTCGGGTCGCCGTGTCCGGAATCAGGTCGAGGAGCCGCTCCTCGCGCCGATCCGTCGGATCCTCCAGATCGGCCCCCGGGCGGGTCGGCGCCTCATCGAGGTTGTTCTGCGGCAGGTAGGCCAGGACCGCACGGACGGCGGCGAGGCAGGCCGGCTCAGTGTCGTGCACGAAATGGGCGACCCCGCTGATGCCGCCGTGGGTGTCGGCGCCCCCGAGCGTATCGAAGGTGACATCCTCATGGGTGACGGTCTTCACGACATTGGGACCGGTCACGAACATGTAGCTGACGCCGCGCACCATGAAGATGAAATCGGTGATCGCCGGGCTGTACACCGCGCCACCGGCACAGGGCCCGAGGATCACGGAGAGCTGGGGAATGACGCCGGAGGCGAGTGTGTTCCGCAGGAAGATGTCGGCGTAGCCACCGAGCGAGGCGACGCCCTCCTGGATGCGGGCGCCACCGGAATCATTGAGCCCGATGACCGGCGCGCCATTGCGTAGCGCGAGGTCCATCACCTTGCAGATCTTCTGCGCGAAGGTCTCCGACAGCGATCCGCCGAAGACGGTGAAGTCCTGCGAAAAAACGTAGACCAGCCGTCCCTCGACGCGGCCGTAGCCGGTGACTACGCCATCGCCGGGGTACTGCTGTTCGGCCAGACCGAAATCGTGGCACCGGTGGGTGACGAAGCGGTCCACCTCGACGAAGCTCCCCGGATCGAGCAGGAAATCGAGCCGCTCCCGGGCGGAGAGCTTCCCCTTCTTGTGCTGCTGGGCCAGGCGCTCGGCACCACCACCCTGCTCCGCCTGGCCCTGGCGGTGATGCAGCTGGTCGAGAAGTTCACGGGGATTGGGCATGGCGAGGAGGATGGCGAGGGAAAGGTCGATCGGCAAGGCGGGACGGCAAACGCCGGGAGGCCCCCTGCTTGCGTGCTGGGGGCCCCGGCGAAACGACCGTCGAGTGCGCGCGACCGCGCGTCAGTACTGCGGCTTGGCGATCGGCAGGTAGGGGGTCAAGTGCCAGGTCACGTCCGACGCATGCTCGAAGCGGATCGCGGCGGTCTTCCCGCCGGGAATATGCCAGAACGCAAAGTCCGCAACCTTGCCCTGCTCCAGATACCGCACGGTGTAAAGGGTCGAGTCCGGTGTCACCCGTGCCTTGACCTGATCGATCCTGTGCCAGGTGTAGTCCGGTGACTCCTTGCTGGTCCGGAAGGCAATGCTCGTCGCCGAGACCTCGAACATCCGGCCGGCGTACTTGCCCTGGTCGGTCCCCCAGACGCCATAGGCATCGAGGGGAAGGCTGGCATCGGGATTCGCCGCGGAGAGCACGATCGGTCGGATAACGAAGACACCAACGACCAGCAGGAAGGCGGTCACCATCAGCGGCGCTGGCAGGCGGACGTTCGGCAGCGACGGAAGCGAGAAGCCCGCGGCCTTGGCCTTGGCCAGCTCCGCCTTGGCGGCCGCGCGCCGATCCCTGGACGGCAGCCGCAGCACGGTGTTGATGGACTGGAAGTACTCCGACAGGGTCCACGGCTGGGCCAGCTCGCCATCGGCCACCGAACGGTAGACTGGCGCGGCGGCTTCGTCCGGGGCACCCGGTCTGGTCTGTGTCATCGACATGATGTCCTCTGCCGCCTAGTAGCGGGATGCCTGTGCGAGAAACCCACCGTCGTTGGCGCGGACGAGATCGTCGAAACTGGGCGCGGCGTTGAACGAGTTCGCCGAGACGCCATCGGCTCCGAGGCTGTAAAGATCGTAGGTGGAATTGACCTGGACCCCGAACCGATCGACCCGCGGCGGGGCGTTGGGGAACTTGGCGTACTGGTACGGCTGGCCCCACGGATCAACGAGGGTGATTCCGACGCTCAGCAGGTCGTCCGGAAGGGAGTCACGCGTGTCGACAGTGGTCTGGATGCTCTTGAGGTCGCCGATGGCCCGCGCCCGCTTGGCACCTTCGGCAATCGCGCGGTATTTCGGAATGGAGATGCTCGCGAGCGAACTCATCACGCCGAGGACGGCGAGAAGTTCGATCATCGTCATGCCGGCCTGACGCCGGCGACGCTTCGCCTTGGCTGCCTGCGCGTCCATCTCGGTCGATTCCATGATGCCCCCAGGTGAGACTGCTTTGACTGGGAGATAGGCAAGGGCCGTGCACAAACTGCAAGACGTTCCATACCATTGACTTAGCAGATTATGGCTGGTCTCAGGCGGCCTTTGCTCGACGCAGAATGCGGGAAGGGTTCGGTGCTGGGGCAGGAAGAAATCGAGGGCAGAGAGGCGGTTGCCCCTCTGCCCTCGTTGCTGCGGCCATCGCCGACCCTACTCCATGCGGTCGTCGTCCGGCGGGATGACGAGCTTCACCGGCGGGATGATCGGGAGGTCGGGGTACCCGACCACGGCGAGCACGATCCGGTGATGGATGGGGTCGACTTCGAGCACCTTCATGTCGAGCGCCTGGCCTTCCTTCACCGCATCGCCCGGGTTCTCGATTTCAGCGATGCCAAGCTGGGACATCGGCACGAAGCCCTCGATGTCGTTGCCCATGTCGACCACGACGCCCTTGTCCATCAGGCGGGCGACGCGTCCCTGGATCTCGGTGCCGATCGGGAAGGTCTCCCCGATCTTGAGCCACGGATCCTCCTCCGCCTGCTTGAGGCCGAGGGAGATGCGCTTGTTGTCGGGATCGATGTTGAGGATCACGACATTGACCGCGTCACCCTTCTTGACCACTTCCGACGGATGCTGGACCCGCTTGGTCCACGACATGTCGGAGATGTGGATCAGGCCGTCGATGCCCGGCTCGATCTCCACGAAGGCACCGAAGCTGGTCAGGTTGCGGACCTTGCCGGCCAGGCGGGTCCCGACCGGATACCGGACCGGCAGCACCGTCCAGGGATCCTGCTCCGTCTGCTTCATGCCGAGGGAGATCTTCTCTTCGGTCTCGTCGACCTTGAGCACCACCGCCTCGATGGTCTCGCCGATGCTGACGATC
>JANOFA010000198.1:0-2965 GCA_031413355.1 Gemmatimonadota bacterium
AAGGGGTCTATGAGGTCGCCGCGAGTGGTAGAACACCCCGGCTGCTGGTCCGGTTCGATGACGCGCGGCAGTCGGTGTACCCCAGCACAGTTGAGCGAGGCAACGGCATGCTCTACTTCGCCATGGGTGAGGTCGAGAGCGACATCTACGCCATGGACCTGGTGCGGAAGTGAGGTACACTGCGGCCCTCGCGAGATTTCCCGCACCTTGATCATGCAGTACCTCTGCACTACAATGTAACACATGAAAGATTCCCATCTCACCCTGCGACTTCCCGCCGGACTCGCGCGCCTGCTGGCGCGCTGGGCCTCCGCCCATGGGATCCCGAAATCCCAGGTCGCCCGGGAGGCAGTGGCGCGCTACCTCGCTGGGCCCAGCGACGACTCGGCGGCGGCGGCCGGCCTGACGGCGCGCGAGCTTTCCCGGCGATGGGGCACCCTGCCGCGGCTCGGGCTGGAGGAGGCCGACAGCTTCGCCGCCGATGTCGCGGCGGGGCGTGACGCACTGCCACCCGTGCCGCCACCGTGGGGGTGATTCTCGATACCTCCGTCCTGATCGCGGCCGAACGGGGCGTGCTTCGGCTGGAGCCGTTTCTCGAATCGCTCGGCGAGATGCCGGTGGGCATCGCGGCCATCACCGCGTCGGAATTGCTGCATGGCTGTCACCGCGCCGCCGATCCGGGGATTCGCGCCAGGCGTTTCGCCTTTGTCGAAGCGCTGCTCGACCTGATGCCGGTCCTGCCCTTCGGGCTGGCCGAAGCACGCCGGCACGCCGAACTCTGGGCCCACCTGACCGGCGAGGGAACGATGATCGGGCCGCACGATCTGCTGATCGGGGCGACGGCGCTGGCAAAGGGCCACGCGCTGGCCACACTCAACTCGCGCGAGTTTGGCAGAGTCGCCGGCCTCAGATTGATCAGCCTCGAGCGGTTCGTGCCCCAGGGCCGCCGCAACTCTACCGCGTCGCGGCCTTCCGCAGCAGCCCGTACTCCGCCACCGCGCGGATCATCGGCAGCCGATCCACCGTCGCCCCCAATCCCCAGAGCTGCACATAGCCGGCACCCGGCCGGTGTGATCCAAAGGTCTTGACCCACGCCGTCGCCCGGCCGCGCCGATCGAGTGCCAGCGCTTCGGTGACGGCGGAAAGATCCATGGTGTAATCACCCGTCACCGTCCGGTCGATGCCCCAGCGACGGCCCGCCTCGGTGGGCAACGAGGGGTCCTGATCGTAATCCAGCGCCGCCGCCGGAATGCCCAGCAGCTTCTCCGTGCCGCCCGGGTCATCGCCCAGCACCCTTCCAGTCGAATCCCGCACCGCCGCACCGAGCACGGCGCTGAACGACACCACCTTGCCGCCCGCATCGAGGTAGCGGCGGATGAGCACGGTGTCGGCCAGCACCGGGGCCACGCTCTTCGGCAGCAGGTCCATCGCCATTACGACAACGCTCGGAGTCCCATCGGTGATGCGTGCCTGACAGAAGCGAGCCAGGGCATCGGCGTCGAGCGGTTCATAGCCGAGCTCGCGGAAATATTCGAATACCAGCCGGCTCCCCGCAGCGAACGGTCTGACAGCGCTGGTCGAGTCGTAGAACACCGCCAGATGGGGAACGACGGGACTCACCTCTTCGATGGCCAGAATCTCTCCTCCGTCAGTGCCGAGGTAGAGCTTGCCGTCCCAGGCCACAGGCGAAGAGTTGGAGGCAGCGTCGAGCTGGAGCCGCCAGCGCACTGCGCCATTCGCGGGATCGACGGCGAGGAGCTCCCCCGACGGTGCATGGGTCTTGTGAGTCGCCACGAAGAGCATCCCCCCGACCCAGAGCGGAGAGGCGAGCACGTTGGCTTCGGTGGGCAGGCGCCAGAGTTCGCGGCCGGTGGCGGCGTCGACCGCCTGGATAAAGTGAGCATCAGAACTCCCGGCAAAGACCCGCCCGTTGTGCACCGCCGGCGAGGCGATGACCCAGGAACCGCGGTGGCTCACCCGCCACTGGCGCACTCCGGTGGCGGGATCGAGCGCGTAGAGCGCCCCGTCGCGGGAGCCGACAAAGACCCGTCCCCCGTCGATCGCGGCGGAACCCTGCACCGCTCTGCAGTCGAAGCCGCACTGGGTGACGTCGGCCGAGTCGCCGGCGGTGTGATGCACCCAGCGCTCCGCACCGGTCCTGAGGTCAAGTGCGTAGATCCGCCCGTCCCAGGAGCCGACCACGACGAGGCCATCATGGACGGCGGGCGTGGCGCGGACCCGCCCGGCGGTCTTGGCCCGCCACCGGACCCGGCCGCTCTGGAGGTCGAGGGCGTAGATGACGCCGTCAGGACCACCGACCACCACCGTCTGCCCAACGACCACCGGCGATGAAGCCCAGAGGTCCCAGTTGCCCGCAACGGTGGTGTTGAGTGGCAGGGCCGGGCCGGACTGCAGCGACCAGCGCAGCAGGCCGGAGACTTCATCCACGGCGAAGATCCGGCCGGACAGCGTCGCCGCCACGACGAGTCCGCCCGCAACCGCCGGGGAGGCATCCACCGGATTGCCCGCCCTGAACCGCCAGACACCGCGGCCGGTCGCCCGATCCAGCGCGTAGAGGGAGCCGTCGCCGCTGCCAATGAAGACCCGGGTCGCGGTGACGGCGGGTGAGGAGCGCACCGGGCCACCGGTCTGCACCCGCCAGCGCACCCCGCCCTGCCCCGCAAAGAAGCTGGCGCTCGAGACACCGGTGTGTTCCGGGTTGCCACGGAACGCACGAGCACGAGCACGAGCACGAGCACGGTGGGCGGCAACATCGGGGGCGCACTTCGGCTGGGCGAGAATCGCGGCCCTCGGACCCGACTGCCCCATGCCTGATCTCTTCGACCCCGTTCTGCCCGGCCCTGTGGACACGCTGCCGCTGGCCGACTACGCCCAGCGTGCCTATCTCGAGTACGCCCTCTCGGTGGTGAAGGGCCGCGCGCTGCCCGACGTGTGCGACGGCAAC
>JANOFA010000199.1:0-6237 GCA_031413355.1 Gemmatimonadota bacterium
GGGCGACGGCGGCGGGGGAGCGCTATGTCGGCTGGGTGAAGACGGAGCGCGCAGCTACGGGGCTTGGGTAGGGGCGGGCATCCCCGCCCTCACCCCCTGTCCCCCTCTCCCTTGTCAGGGAGAGGGGGAACTCCTCACCCCCCAACCCCCTCTCCACAGTCGTGGAGAGGGGGAGCGCATCGCGTGTAGCATGAGTTCCCCCTCTCCCTGACAAGGGAGAGGGAGACAGGTGGTGAGGGCGGGGGTGCCCGCCCCTACCCAAGCCCCAGCGCCGCGCGCTCCGTCTTCACCCAGCCGACATAGCGCTCACTGGCTGCCATGGCCCACGCCTCGTCCCGGCCCAGCTCCTCCGCCAGCAGCGACGCGACGCGGGGTGCGGCACTCACTCCCTGATCCCGCGTCTCGTAATACAGGTGCAGCCGGCGGACCAGCACGTCATCCACCTGCACCGCCAGCTCCCGCCGAGCCACGTGCAGCACCTCGGCCTCAATGGCGGGATGATCGGGCGAGAGCGGCCGCATCAGCTCGCGTCGTTCCCGCACCAGGTTGAACACCGCCGCGCACTCGGTTCCATACAGCCGCACCAGATGATCGACGGTGGGGATGGGCAGACCGACTTCAAGCCCGGGCTGCCCCAATGGCTCGAGGTCCTGGACTTCCCCTCCGGGGAGCGGCTCGGTGTCGGTCGCGGCGTGCGGAGCCCGGGGGCGGCCATCGAGTGCATGCAGCGCCGCAGTCACCCGGTCCACGCAATGGGCGGCCATCGAGCGATAGGTGGTGAGCTTGCCGCCGGCGATCGTGAGCATCCCCCCAGGTCCCGTCGCGATGACGTGCTCGCGCGAGATTTGCGATTCGCCCAGCGCCGCTTCCGGAGCGATCAACGGGCGCAGCCCCGCCCAGGTGGCGATCACATCCGCCTCGCCCAGGTGCGCATTGGGAAAAGCGGCGTTGGCCGACCGGAGCAGGTAGACCACATCGTCGGCGGTGGCCCGGACGTCGTCGGGCGACTCATCGGTGTCGGTGTCGGTGGTGCCGATGTAGGAAAAGTCGCCCCACGGCAGCACGAACATCACCCGGCCATCCAGTGGACTGGTGAGTGTGATGCCGGCGGCGTGGCCCAGCCGCTCGCGGCGGACCAGCACATGGGCACCTCGGGTGCGCCTGAGCAGCGGCGTTGCGGCGGGATCTTCCATGCGGCGGAGGGTATCTCCCCAGGGTCCGGTCGCATTGACCACGATGGTCGCCCGCACCGTGGCGGTGGCACCGGTCAGCCGGTCCCGCAGGTGGGCGCCGCGCACCTGGCCGTCATCCCGCACCAATCCCTCGACGGCAGTGTACGTTCCAATCCGGGCGCCATGCTGAATGGCGGAGCGGGCGGTGGCGAGTGTGAGTCGGGCGTCGTCGCACTGGGCGTCGAAGTAGCGCACCCCGCCCACCAGGCCGCGTTCGCGGACCATCGGCTCCTGCTGGAGCAGCCCGCGCTTGCCCAGCAACCGGTGCCACCGCACATTCCGGAAGGCGGCGAGCAGGTCGTAGGCCCAGGCCCCGGCCCACAGCTTCCAGAGCGGTACTCGGTCGCCAGCATGCACCGGAAAAACGAAGGGGAGCGGCCGGACGAGGTGGGGCGCAATCGCGAGCAGGATGCCGCGCTCCCGCAACGCCTCGAAGATCAGGCCGAACTCCCCATGTTCGAGGTAGCGCAGACCACCATGCACCAGGCGACTCGAGCGGGAACTGGTGCCGCCCGCGATATCATGCTGATCCACCAGGACCGTCCGGAGGCCGCGCATCGCGGCGTCGCGGGCGATCCCCGCCCCGGTTATTCCCCCGCCGATGACCAGCAGGTCGACGGGATCCCGGGCGAGCTGGTCCACTGAGGAGCGATGCCAGATCTCACGCGTGGGGCTCCCCCGCCCGTCCTGTACCTGCCGCGGCCGAGTACGTGGCTGGTCTGGCATGACTACCTCTTCCGTCCGGGCCAGCGGGTGATCGACCTCGCCTGCGGCGAAGGCCGGCATGCACTCAAGGCGGCGCAGTGGGGCGCCAAAGTGGTCGGACTGGATGCGGACGAATCCAAGCTGGAGATCGGCCGGGAAGCAGCCACCCGGCTTGGGGTGACCGTGGATTTTCGCTGTGTTGAACTCATCGATACCTGGCCGGAGCTCGGCACCTTCGATGTGGTGCTGCTGTTCAACTACCTGGATCGGCCGCGCATGCCCGAGGTGCGAAATCTCGTGGCCCCCGGCGGGCTGCTGATCATGGAGACGTATCTCGAGTGGCAGCGAACCCAGGCCTGGGGTCCGACCAGCGACGACCATCTGCTGGAGCCCGGGGAGCTGGCCCAGCTGGCCGCCCCACTGGAGCCGATTCATGGCCGCGAGGTCTTCGAGCCGGTCGAGAACAACAAGGTGCGCGCGGTCGCCAGCATCGTCGCGCAGCGGATGCACGCGTAACCTGCGCGAGGTTCTGCGCCGGTCCACTCCCGCCCGAAGATAATGACGAACTCCCGTCGTCCCGCGATCGTCGCCGGTCTCCGCACCCCCTTTGCGCGGAGCGGCACCGTCTTCCGTGATGTCTCCGCGGTCCAGCTCGCCCGCCGGGCGACGCAGGAACTGCTGCTCCGCACCGCGCTCGACGGCCGGCTGGTCGACGAAGTCGCTTTCGGGCAGGTGGTCGCGTCGGCGCTGGCCCCGAATGTCGCCCGCGAAGTCAGCCTCCTGCCGCAGCTCCCCCGGACCATCCCCGCCTTCTCGGTCAACCGCGCCTGCGCCTCGGCCGGTCAGGCGATCACCTACGCCGCCGATCAGATCACGCTGGGACATGCCGACGTGATCCTGGCGGGCGGAGTCGAGTCGCTCTCCGACATCCCCATCCTGCACAGCAAGCGGATGAGCCAGATCCTGGTGGAGGCCAGCAAGGCGAAGAGCCTTGGCCAGCGGCTCGCCGCCTTCGGGAAGATCCGCCCGCGCGACCTCATCCCCGTGTCGCCGGCGATCGCCGAGCCGAGCACCGGGGAGAGCATGGGGCAGTCGGCGGAAAAGATGGCGAAGGAGAACGGCATCACGCGCGAGGCGCAGGATCGTCTCGCCCTGCTGAGTCACCAGCGCGCCGCCGCAGCGACGCAGAGTGGCCGGCTGGCGGAGGAGATCGCGCCGTGGTTCGGCGGCAGGAACATGGATGAGGTCGTCACCACCGACAACCTGATCCGGGGCGACACCTCCCTCGAAGCGCTGGCCAAGCTCAAGCCGGTCTTCGACCGGCGCTACGGCTCGGTGACCGCCGGCAACGCTTCCTCGCTGACCGATGGCGCCGCCGTCGTGCTGATGATGGAAGAACAGAAGGCGCGTGCGCTGGGCTATCGACCGCTGGCGGTGGTCCGCAGCTACGCGGTAGCGGCGGTCGATCCCGGCTGGCAGCTCCTGATGGGGCCGGCGTACGCGGTACCCAAGGCGCTCGACCGTGCCGGGATCACCTGGAAGGAACTCGGCCTGGTCGAGATCCACGAGGCGTTTGCATCGCAGGTGCTGTCGAATGCGGCGGCGTGGGGTTCGAAGGCATGGGCCGAGAAGCTGGGCCGTCCGGCGCCAGTCGGCGAAGTCGACTGGAACCGCACCAATGTATTCGGCGGGTCGATCGCCATCGGCCACCCCTTCGGCGCGACCGGTGCCCGCATCGCGACGACGCTCGCCAGCGAGATGGTCAAGCGCGACGTGCAGTTCGGGCTGATCTCGATCTGCGCCCAGGGCGGGATGGGGTTTGCGATGGTGCTGGAGCGGGTGTAGGGGCAGGCGATCGGCGGTAGGCGGGTAGGGGCGGAGCTCCAACTCCGCCCGCAAGAGATCCTTCGTCGCTGCGCTCCTCAGGATGACAGCAGTCAGAAACTAACGGCCAACGGCTAACGGCTAACGGACATTAGCCAACGACCACCAAGGCTCCACATGCCCGCTCTCACCGAATCCCGCCACGGCTCCGTTGCCGTGCTCACCCTCGATCTTCCGGGTGAGCCGGTCAACAAGCTCAACGCGGCGGTCAAGGCCGAGCTGGAAACGGTCTTTGCGCGGCTCAGGACGGATCCGACCCTCTCGGCGGTGGTACTGATCTCGGGCAAGGCGGACACCTTCATCGCCGGCGCCGATATCGAGGAGTTCACCAGGCTTGGCACGCGCGAGGCCTTCGAGCAGCTCTCGCGCGAGGGGCAGGTCATGCTCCAGATGGTCGAGGATTTTCCCCGGCCCGTCATCGCGGCCATTCATGGCGCCTGCCTCGGCGGCGGGCTCGAAGTAGCGCTGGCGTGCCACTACCGGATCTGCACCGACCACCCCAAGACCCAGCTCGGGCTTCCCGAGGTCATGCTCGGCCTGCTGCCGGGTGCGGGCGGCTGTGTGCGGCTGCCGCGGCTGATCGGCGTGTCCGCCGCGTTGGGCATCATCCTGCCCGGCCGCAGCGAGATCGGACCCAAGGCCTTCAAGCTCGGGCTGGTCGACGAGCTGGTGCCGAAGAGCATCCTGCTGGAGACGGCACTGACGGCCGCGGCGCGGCTTGCCGGTGCTGGCGTCCCCGCCCGAAAGAAGAAGGGCGGACTGGCTGGAGCGATCCTGGACCGCACCTGGCTCGGTCGCCGGATCGTGTACAGCAAGGCGCGGCGCGACACGGTGAAGAAGACCTTCGGCAACTATCCCGCCCCGCTCGCGGCACTGGAGGTGGTGCGGGTCGGGCTGGAGCAGGGCGCGGCGGCCGGCTTTGTCGCAGAGCATCGGCAGTTCGGCGCGCTGGCCGCCACCGATGTCTCCCGCAAGCTGATCGGCATCTTCTTCGCGACCAATGCACTCAAGAAGGACGATGGTCTCGCCCCCGGGGTTGCCGCCACGCCGCGCACCGTTGAGCGACTGGGCGTCATCGGGTCGGGCTTCATGGGCGCGGGCATCGCGGGCACAGCGGTGAGCCAGGCGGGGGTCGGAGTCCGGCTGCGGGACACCGAGCTTGCGCGTGTCGGGAAGGGATTGAAATCCGCGACCGACATTCTCACCGCGAGGCTCAAGCGGCGCCGGCTCTCGCGGTTCGACTACGAGCGCCTCACCGCGCTGCTCACTGGCGGCACCGACTTCACCGGCTTCAACAATGCCGACCTCGTCATCGAGGCGGTGTTCGAGGATCTCGACGTGAAGCGCTCGGTGCTGGCGGAGACCGAGGCGGCGACGCCTGACAAGGCGATCTTCGCCACCAACACCTCCACGATTCCGATCGGCGACATCGCCGCCCATGCGCGCCGGCCGGAACGTGTGCTCGGAATGCATTTCTTTTCGCCAGTCGACCGGATGCCGCTGCTGGAGGTCATCCCGACGACAAAGACCAGCGCCGAGTCGATCGCGACGGCGGTGCATTTCGGCCGCAAGATGGGCAAGACTGTCATCGTGGTGCGGGACCACCCGGGATTCTGGGTCAACCGCATCCTCACACCGTACATGAACGAGGCCGGCTACCTCTTCAGCGAAGGGGTCCCGATGGAAGTGCTGGACCGGGTCATGACACGGTTCGGTTTTCCGGTGGGTCCGATCACGCTGCTGGATGAAGTCGGTCTGGACGTCGCGGCGAGAGCGGGGGGCGTGATGCACAAGGCCTTTGGCGAGCGCCTGACTCCGTCGACCATGCTCGGCCAGCTGCTGGCGGACAAGCGCCTCGGCCGGAAGAATGGCCGCGGCTTCTATCTCTATACCAAGGGGCAGAAGGCGGGCCCGGATGAGACGGTCTACGATCTCCTGGGCATCAAGCCGAGCAGGCCTGCTGATCTCACGCTGACCGAGCAGCGCCTGGTCTACAGCATGTTGAACGAGGCGGCCATGGCCGCGGGCGAGGGCGTGGTCCGTTCCCCGCGCGACGGCGACATCGGGGCCATCTATGGTATCGGCTATCCGCCCTTCCGTGGCGGGCCGTTGCGCTGCATCGATGATCTGGGCCCCGCCGCGGTGGTCGCCACGTTGCGCGCGCTCGAGCAGCAGGTCGGTCCTCGCTTCCAGCCCGCGGCCTCGCTGGTGCGGATGGCGGAGCAGGGCGAGCGCTTCTACACCGAACCCTCCCGATAGCGCCCGACTGTGCCCTGCTCCCGCTTCAGGGACGCGCTCAATCTCAGTGTATTGCTGTTGTGCTTCGGCGCGGCGCGGGTCGCCGCGCAGACGCTGCGCGGCAGCGTGGTCGAAGCCGAGACCGGCACGCCATTCGCCTCCGGAGTCGTGCAGCTCC
>JANOFA010000200.1:0-1740 GCA_031413355.1 Gemmatimonadota bacterium
CACCGCAAGCAGACCATGCCACGCCTCCGGCTCGAACAGCGGAAGGGACTCGCGCGTAGTGTCGCGCCGGAGCAGCGCGAGGAGCAGCTGGCGGGCAGGGGTCACGGCGACGGCATCGGAGGCGAGAGCCGGCGGCCCACCCGCGCGAGCAGGATGGCGGTGCGCGCCGCGAGCCGGACATCCAGTACGAGGGCGAGCCGGATCAGCAGCAGAATCGTCGCCGCGACACCTCGGCCGACGAGGGTACGAGGCGGAGCCGTTGGGAGCGGCCGCCAGGTGTCGCCATCCAGCCACTCGATTACCTCACCGAGCACGGCGTGGGGATCGAGCGGAGGGTCACACACCACCGTTCCGTCTCCGCGGGTGAGCAGCAGCGGCTGGCCCCGGCGATCCCGCGCGCGCCCCACGAGACGATGGCCAACCAGTCGCTGACCGGCGACGAAGGCGATGACGGTGCCATCGAGAAAGTCGAGTCCGGTGCCGCAGCGGATACGGATCCGGGTGCCGGGCTCGAGTGTGCGGCCCATGCTCGGGCCGCGGATCTCGGACTCGATGACGGAGCCGGCCCGCTTGAGCAGCGGTGCCAGGAGCTGGCTCTGCTCGCTGTTCGAGGGTTCGGTCATAGGCGGTTGGGCGGTTGGGCGATTAGGCGATTGGGTGATTAGGCGATTAGGCGATTAGGCGATTAGGCGATTGGGCGATTGGGCGATCAGGCGAGCGGGCGATTGCGCGCCGGGTCCGCGTTCAGCGCAGGCTGGCAGAGGTCTCGCTTTGAGCCGCGGTCGGCGCTGCCGAAGCAGCCTCCGGTCCCCGTCGCCAGCGCCACAGGAGCCGGAAGGGATTGAGCAGGTGATCGGTCAGGCGCTCCGGCATGTTGAGCCCCTCAACGCCGTACCTGGCCGGCGGCAGTGGCTCGGAGACGGCGGTGCCGAAGAGATAGTCCCAGCAACTGAACAGGAAGCCATAGTTGGCGTTGGCATGCCGCGCTTCCACCGAGTGATGATACGAATGGAAACGGGGGCTCACGAACACCCGGTAAAGCGGGCCGAAGCGCCAGTCGAGCTGGGCGTGCTGGACGGCGGCGATGCAGGTGATCACCATGCCGAGCGGCACCCAGCCCCGGGTCGGAATGCCAAGGACCATGTGAAACAGGACGAAGTACAGCAGCACGTCCATGCTGAGGTTCTCGAGCGGGTGGCGCCTGGAGGCCGTGAACAGCGTCATCCGCTCCTGGGAGTGGTGAATGCTGTGAAAGGCCCAGAGAAACCGGTTGGCATGCTGCAGCCGATGCCACCAGTAGGTGACGAAATCTCCGGCCACCCAGAAGAGCGCCAGCCCCACCGGCCAGGGGAGCCCGCCCAGCAGGTCGAGTTGCAGGAATCCCAGCCGCGGCTCGAGGGCATTGGTCACGGCGGCCAGCAGCAGAATGGTGTAGAAGCCGCCCTTGTAGAAAAGGGTGTAGAGGACGTCATTGGCGAAATTCCGGGTGCGATACCGGGCGGAATCGGCACCCGAGCGGCGCTCAAGCAGATAGACCGCCAGCAGGAACGCGCTGTAGATCAGGAATGCCTTGAGGGTGGACTTCGCCAGTGTGCCCAGATCAATGAGCTGGGCGAACTCGGCGACCCGCTGCAGCAGCGCTTCCACGGCCGCTACCGTGATCCCGCAGTCATGCGCGCGCCAGCCGTGCGCGCACCGCGGCACGCCGTTCGTCCGACATCCGTACCGCCACCGCCACCT
>JANOFA010000201.1:0-2483 GCA_031413355.1 Gemmatimonadota bacterium
GAGATGGCAGAACGGGAGCACCCGATCGGGGTTGAGCGCGACGGCGCGGTTCAGCGCTTCAATTGCCTCGGGCATCCGGCCAGCGGCGTGGAGCGCGAGTCCGAAATGATCGTGCGCCTCGGCGGAATCCGGCTGGAGCCGGACGGAGGTCTCGAATGCTTCGCGGGCTTCCTCGGAGCGACCGAGGTGTTCCAGCGCCAGCCCGCGGTGCAGCGCGGCCTCGGCGTCGGAAGGATCGCGGGCGAGCGCCTCGCGGTAGGCCCGGAGCGCTTCATCGTGACGACCAAGTTCGCGCAGCGCGTGCCCGAGCAGCCGCCAAGGCGGGCCGGGTACCCCATCGAGCGCGATGGATTGACGGTAGGCTTCGAGCGCGTCGTCCGGGCGACCGAGAGCGCGAAACGACTCCCCCCGGGCGAGATGAGCCGCCGCATGCCGTGGTGCCTGCGTCAGCACCCGGTCGACGAGTTCCAGCGCTTCGGCGGGACGGCCCGAGGCCAGCGCAAGCAGGGCATCAATGTGGAGCGCCTCCGGGTGACCGGGGGCCAGGTCGAGCGCGCGCAGGACGAACGGGCGCGCCTGCTCCGGCCGACCGGCGACAAGAGCATCACCAGCGGCCTGCACGAGCAACATGATGTCTTCCGTGGCCGCAACTTCCCGGGCGGCAATCGGCATCGGATCCCTCCGGCCGTGATGGCGGTGTGAGCGGAGAGATGCAAAGGCAATCGACGGGCCGGAGCAGAAGTGATCGCACAGGGGAGAGAAGGCGGGAGGGTGAACTCGTTGCAGGGAATGGGTTTGAGAATCAGGCTGCGGTTGGTCGCTCCACCGCCCACCACCCACCGCCCAACGCCGCCGCAGGTCGTACCGGCAAACGCGCTCGGCCAAGCTTGCCGGGGCCCGGCAGAATCAGGCCTCTCGTGTCAGGGCCCGAGGGAAACGCGGATCAGATAGGTCGGGGCCAATCGGGTGCCGTCGCGGCGCTGCCCGGCATCGTCGTACTTCTCCCACTGACTGTTGGCGACGTACAGATAGCCGCCATCGAGGAGGGTACCGATGGTGGGCTCATCGGCCAGGCCAGGCTGACGGTCAAGCACATCGACGCGACTGATCCCAAGGCCATCGGGAGTCAGCGTGAACCGAACGATGCGGGCGGGGCTGATACCGTTCTGCACCCCGATCAGTGTGGGGCCGTGGAGTACCAGGCCATCAATGCCAAGCGACGTGGTACCCGGGGCATCGGTCAGGCGCATGACACCGCCGGTGCGCAGCTCGATCCGGAGGAGACCGTGGGAGTAGTCGGCGAGGTAGAGGAAGCGTCCGTCCGGCGTGGCGGCGGCGCCCTGCAGCGAGCGAAAGAGCGGGTGGCGTGTCGTCTCAAAGGTGTCGGCGCCGGGACGAAGACGGTAAAGCACCGGCTGACGCGAATCGGTCATGAAGACATCCCCAGCGGGCCCGACGGCGAGGTCGCCCAGCACATGCGGAGCGCCGTCATTGGGCAGGTCCCAGCGGCGTTCGATGATTCCATCGGCGGCGCGAACGAGCAGGAGCGCGGCGAGGGAAGAATCCGCCGGTGTGTAATCCCGCATCTGCGGCAGACCGACCGTCGTCACCCACAGACTCTTGCCGCCCTGGGCGACACGCACGCCGAGCACGGCCCCGACGCGCGGCCACCGGTGCAAGGTGAGATCCCGCCAGGTCCCGTCAGGGTCCACCAGGTACACGGTCCGGTTCCGGATGCTGGCGACGTAGATCCGTCCCGATGCATTGTCAGCGTCCACCCCTTCGGCGAATACGGTCGAATCAGGGGAAGTGCGAAACACCCTGCCGGCTATCACATCCGACGTCGCGTTCCTGAGACTCCGCAGGGCATTCGCAACGCTGGCTGCGGTGGACATCCGGACGACTGCGGTGTCCTCGATGACCGCGGCCCCGGACCCGAGGCCGCCGAGCTTCGCCAGCGACTCGAGCAGGTGCGCGGTATCGCTCGTTTGCGCGGCGGCCATGGCCATTCCGCTCCAGTAGGCCGGCTGCAGGGGCCAGGCTCGCGCGGCGTGAGTTACATGGGCCAGGGCGGCGGCGGGAGTCGCCGATCGGGAGGCTTCACGCCACGCGGCTCGGGCAACGGCGGCGGAATCGACGGCGGGCACACCGGTCTGGGCATTGGCAGTGGGAGCAGCGCAGGTCGCGATGACGGCGAGCCAGAGGCGTGTCACGGATACTCCGGGGCAGAGTGGAAACGCTTGAGATGGCGTAGGGAATGCGCGGGATCGGGGTGGCACGACGGACAAGGAGGGGAAAAGGTTCGGCCACGACCACCGGCGTTTCAGCCTGGCTCGCGATATCGCTCCCCGCCACGCTTCTGCAGCAGCCAGACGGCGCCGCGATCCTGATCCTCGACTTCGGGATCGAGTCCGGCGCCGTGGTGATTGGTGAGCATCGCAATTTCAGTATAGAGCCCGCTGGCAAGCCAGAGCGCCCCGTAC
>JANOFA010000202.1:0-1124 GCA_031413355.1 Gemmatimonadota bacterium
AGGCTTACCCTTAGCGGCTGCAGGGCAAAGAAAAGGCGGACGCCAAGGCGATCCGCTGTTGACCCCACCCAAGAAAACCGCCCGACCAGCTGCGGGACGGATTCCCAACTCGATTGGCTCCACTTCTGCCCGATAACGCCCGCGCATAAGCTGCAAAGCGCGGCTCGACGAGGTCAGATCCAATGTAGCGGGCCGACCGCGCTTTGCCAGCTTCATGCGCCTGTTAGACGGCAGCCGCAAGGCCACCGGTCGGATTCGGGAAAGCCTCATCTACGCCACGCTATCCGCTACCAGCTTCCACGGGTTTGCCGGCAATCGCACCGTTGCCAAGGCGGGTCCGCCTTTCGGGTTACGTGCAGGAACGCGAACCGCAAGTCGCTTGCCCGAGGCGGCGAGAAGGGCCTTCACCTGTGATTGGGTGATGCCAGTGAGCGGCACCTTCACACGCCCATCCCATGAGCTAGTAGCTTGTCCCGCCCGTCGGCCCACGCAGATATAGGCGAAACGAGTGGCCGCGGGACCTTGGGCAAAAGGCCCGAGAAGACTGGGCGTTCCGTCAGCCTGAGGCGTGCCGAGACGCACTGAGAAGTCAAAGACAACGTGGGTGGGCGCAATAGCCGTTGCAGGCTCCAGGCCATCCTTGCCATGTTGGAGGGCAAGGGTCACGTCTGTAAAGGGTTGCTCGATGATGATCCGAAGCGGGAGGGTGTCCCCGGTTGGTGAAGGCATGAAGGTGCCTTAAAGAGGTAGACTGCCGTCTAACGTCTGCGCATGACCTGCAAGGCGCGGCGGCACACTTCACTTAGCAAACGCAAGGGCAGGCGCCGCGGCTTGACAGGTCCATGCGCGTGTTAGCGGGCTGCGCGATTCACTCCGATTGTAGAACACGATACGGCGTCCGGCGCGAAAGCGCCACATGCCAGACTCCCTTGAGCCGGCCCCAACCCAAAGCCGCCACACGGCACGGCGACGCGCCGGCTGCGCCGGACTCCGCCTGGGCGCCCCAAGGGTAAAGAAAAGGCGGACGCGAAGGCGATCCGCTGTTGACCCCACCCAAGAACACCGCCCGACCAGCTCCGATCCGGATTCCCAGCCGTAGTGGCGCCACTTCTGCCCGATAACGG
>JANOFA010000203.1:0-1646 GCA_031413355.1 Gemmatimonadota bacterium
GTTGAACAGCCAGTGGCAGAAGACCTTGGTGCGGTCTACCGCCACCGGCCAGAGCACGTGGTACATGACATAGTCGGGGTGCAGCGAGAGCAGCATGTTCGGCATGATGGAGTAGTAGTACACCCGGTTGTGATCCTCCGCCGGGAGGTTCGCATCCACCGGCAGGCCACAGACATCGCCCGTCATGGTCATGCTGTGCGCGTCATCGTTCAGGATCATGTACCCGCCGAGGAACGGACCTTCGACCAGGTCGTTCTCGCCGCTGGTCGGTGGAGTGAGCTTGGTCAGTGCCGGATGGACCCCGGGGCAATGGTAGCATTCGGAGTAGTTCTGGATGACGAGTTTCCAGTTGGCGTGGACGTCGTACTCGATCGTCCTGCCGGTCTTCAGGCCGGACAGATTGAAGCGGGTAAATCGGGTGAGCAGCGGCGCGTGCGACTCCTCGAACGGGATCGGGTCCGGGCTCAGGTTGAGGAAGATGAACCCCTCCCACAGTGCGAGCGACACGGCATGCAGTGGCCAGTCCTGCTTGCGGAAACCCTCGAGATCGCTGGTTGCCGGCGCGCCGATGAGGCGGCCGTCGAGTCCGTAAGTCCAGGCGTGGTAGGGACACTGGATGGTTTCGGACAGGGTGCCCTGGTGCTCCTCGCACAGCGTGCTGCCGCGGTGGCGACAGACATTGTAGAAGGCCCGGACCACACCCTTCTTGTCCCGCAGGATGATGATGCTCTCCCCGCCAATCTCCTGGACAAAAAATGCGCCCGGCTGGCGGATCCGTTCCTCCCGGTCGATGCACAGCCATTGCCGGCCGAACAGCTGCGCCTGCTCCGCGGCGAGCATCGCGGGATCGGTGAAGTACGCGCGGGGAAGCGTCATCTGTCCGTGCGTCGGCAGCTCGCGGGGGCGCCAGAGGATCGAGGTCATGTGTCGGCCTGCTGTGCAGAAGGGTTGCCGTAAGATGCCCTCCAGTGTCCCGGCCCGGAAGTGGACTGGCCCGCGCCGCTGGCTGGCCTGGCCGGTGGCGGAGTAGGATTCACTCCATGCCGCGTCCAGTCATCCACCTCCTGCCGCACACTCACTGGGACCGTGAGTGGTACCTCCCGCTCGGCGCGCTTCGGGCGCGACTGGTCTCGGCGGTTGATGCGATCGTCGCCTTGCTCACGGCGGAGCCGACGATCCGCAGCTTTCTGCTCGACGGCCAGACTGTGCTGCTGGACGACTACCTCCAGATACGGCCCGAGCGGCGCGAGGTCATCGAACGGCTGGTGCGCGCCGGCCGGCTGCAGATCGGACCGTGGTATGTGCTGGCCGATGCGCAGATTCCCGCGGGCGAGTCTCTGCTGCGAAATCTGGCGATCGGTCGCGCCACTGCGCGACAATTCGGCGGCTCGGCGGAGGTGCTGTATTCGCCTGATGCTTTCGGGCATCCGCCGGCCTGGCCGGCGCTGGGCCTCGAGTTCGGCATCACGACTGGTGCGCTGTGGCGCGGCGTCGGTGGTGACGCGACCGGCAGCCGCGATCTCTTCTGGTGGGCCGCACCGGATGGGCGACGGGTGCTGGTCTATCACTTCCCCCCGGACGGTTACGAGATCGGCTCCAATCTGCTCCTGCCGACCGCGCAGGATGGCGTGGACGCCGCACTGAGG
>JANOFA010000204.1:0-1538 GCA_031413355.1 Gemmatimonadota bacterium
CCCCGGATCCACTTGGCGCTCTTCCAGAAATAGAGGTGGGGGATCACCAGCCGGATCGGTCCGCCATGTTCGGCGTCGAGCGACTGGCCATTGTGCGTCAGCGCCAGCAGGTTGGCCGGTCGCATCAGGTCATCCAGCGACACGTTCGTGGTGAAGCCATGCTCCGCGTGCACCAGGACGTACTTGGCCGAGGCCGACGGCCGTGCGTCGGCCAGCAGCGGCGCCAGCGGGATCCCCTCGAAGACGTTGTCATAGCGGCTCCACCGCGTCACGCAGTGAATGTCGCACAGCGTCTCCTGTCGTGGATACAGGAGGATCTGGTCCCAGGTCAGCGCGAAGGGCGCTTCGACCGCGCCGGACACCTCGAAGCGCCAGCTGCGGACGTCCACCTGCGGCACGGTGCCGTAATGGAGCACCGGCCACTTTTTTGTCACGATCTGCCCCGGGGGGAGCCGCCGCTCCTCCTCCGTGCGTACATCAATGCGATCGGTCATGCGGTTGGGTTCTGGTCTGGTGGGGAAGCCGGTCACTGCGATCATGGCCTATAACGCGCCCGGCACCGCCCCGGTTCCCTCGGGCAGCAGTTGCGCGAGCGTGATCGGCTCGGGCGCGAACGAAAATATCCGAGACACGCCGGCCACCGCGGCATCGAGCGTCGTGGCCCAGAGGTCGGCCGAACCACCGACTCCGAGTTCCCGCTCCACGGTGGTCATTGTCACATCAACAATGCCGCAGGGGACGATCAGCCCGAAATCGTCGAGCGCATTGGTCACATTGAGTGCAAAGCCATGCGTCGTCACCCACTGGCGCACATGAATCCCGATGCTGGCAATCTTTCGTCCCCGCGTCCATACCCCGGTGTACCCGGGATTCCGCTCGGCCGGCAGCTGCAGGCGATCGAGGGCGTCGATGACCGATGCCTCGACCTGGCGCAGATACCAGTGCAGGTCCTGCCGATGCCGCCTGAGGTCCAGGATGGGGTAGCCAACCAGCTGCCCCGGTCCATGCCAGGTGACGTCCCCACCCCGGTCCACCTCGGCGACGGTCAGTCCGCGACGCTGCAATTCCTCGACTGCGAGTGGCAGGCTCTCCGGTCGTGTCCCCCGCCCAAGCGTGATCGTCGGCTCATGCTCCAGCAGGAGCAGCAGGTCCTGGTCAATGTCGCCCTGCTGGCGCTGGTCCGCGAGCCGGCGCTGCAGGTCGAGCGCCTCGAGGTAGGGGACGCGGCCCAGCCGCAGGACCGCCAGTGGAGCGGTCACCCGGCGCTGCGCGGGACGGACCGCCCCCGCACAAGAAGGAATGCGAGCAGCAGCGCACCCGCACCGTAGCCCAGCAACCCTGCGCGGCCGGCCAGCTGTTCGGCGAACACCGCCGGCAGCATGGCCAGCGCGGTCGCGAATCCGGCGACCATCGCCAGGCCCCCGCGACGATACGCCGAGACCAGCGGCGCCACCGAAAGGCGTTCGGTGTTGAGCACCAGGTCGAACAGCACCGGGTCGCCCCAATTGACGCCGAATTGATCGTGCATGCGCGCCGCG
>JANOFA010000205.1:0-1806 GCA_031413355.1 Gemmatimonadota bacterium
CAGCCGTCAGCCGTCAGCCGTCAGCCGTCAGCCGTCAGCCGTCAGCCGTCAGCCGTCAGCCGTCAGCCGTCAGCCGTCAGCCGTCAGCCGTCAGCCGCGAAGATACAGATCCTACCGCCTACCGCCATTCCCCGCTCGTGACTCACCATCCCCCAAGCACCGCCACTCCCCGCTCGCGACTCACCATCCCCCAAGCACCGCCACTCCCCGCTCGAGACTCACTATCCCCCAAACGGCACCGCCACAAACGTCAGCCCGAACACCAGGACGCATAGCCATCCGGCCATCTGGCGGACCGGGGGGACACTCCGCTCCGGGCACAACACCGAGGGGTGGGTCCAGCGCCAGCCACCGACCACGAGCGTGAGCAGCACCCAGACCAGCCAGGCCGACCAGTACTGGGAGAGCCAGACCAGGGCGAGCAATGCGGCGAAGCCCACCGGCGTCTGCCTCCGGCCGATGAGTCCATAGGTCACATGACCTCCGTCGAGCTGGCTGAGGGGCAGCAGATTGAGCCCGGTGATCAGGGCGCCGGCCCAGCCGGCAAAGGCCTGAGGGTTGAGGTGGACCGAGGCCGCACCGGGGAGAAAGAACTCCCGGAAGGCGTGGGTCAGGAGGGAGTCGCCGAGCCCGATCTGCTGTCCCGCCAGTTCGATGAAGGAGGCAGGGTAGCCGAACCCGTCCGGCGCGGCAGTGGAGGTCGCGTAGCCCCAGACGAGGACCACCAGCGCCACGACAAAGCCCGCCAGCGGACCGGCGGCCCCGACGTCCAGCAGTTGGCGCCGGTCGACGACGGCGGACCGCAGTTTGAGGAAGGCCCCGAGGCTGCCGATCGGCGAGAGACTGGGAGGGATCGGCAGGAAGAAGGGGGGCGAGGCGTCGATGGTGTAGCGCCGGGCGGCGACGTAGTGCCCCATCTCGTGCACCAGCAGGATGGACAGCAGCGGGACGGCGAAGCGCCAGCCGCTCAGGATCACCTCGGGGGGCTGGGTCAGGAATTCAGGGATGAACAGCGCCCCAGCGCGGAGGCTGTTGACGAAATCGTAGCCCAAGGGGGGCTGAAAGGTACCGGCGAGCGCCGCCCCAGCGCCGAGGGCGCAGACGACGGTCAGGAGGAAGAGCGCGACATGCAGTGCCCAGGCCTCGCGCCGCTTTGGTCCCAGCGGTCGAACGAGGACCAGCTCGGTCCGGCTGGTGTCGGCCCAGTAGTGCGCATGGGGCCAGGCGGCGAGTGCGGCCCTGAGCGCGGGAGAGGGACCCCGGTGCTCCGGGGCCACCAGGCCCTCGGTGATTTCCCGGGGCCCGGCGCGGATGACGCGCCACGCCGCGAAACAGGAGGTCAGTGCGTCCACGATTCCCCTTGACGATGCCTGACGCCGGTCCTATACTGACTCACCTCAATGACCAGTTGGCAACTCGCCCGACCGTCCCTCTAAACAATCGACCACTGTCCCGCCGGGCCTTCCGGCTGGTTTTTCACTTCTGACCCCTTCGCCCATTGTCTGCCCCTAAGGCCCGCCCCCATCCGGAGCGGAGGCCCACCCCACCGGATCGGCCCCCGACTGAGCGGAGCACCACACCTGTGGATATCGCTGAGCTCAAGCAGAAATCCGTCGAAGAGCTGCATGCGCTCGCCGAGCAGCTCAACATCACCAACTACTCAGGCCTCCGCAAGCAGGACCTGATCTTCCGGATTGAGCAGACGCTGCTCGATCAGGACACGGTGATCCGCGGCGAGGGGGTGCTCGAGATACTGGCGGAGGGCTACGGCTTCCTCCGCAGCCAGGACTGGAACTACCTCTACGG
>JANOFA010000206.1:0-3924 GCA_031413355.1 Gemmatimonadota bacterium
TCAGCATCACATGCAGGCTCTCACCACTCGGCCGGCCCTGCTCCACGAGGACCTGGAGAGCGGCGTTATCGTAACCCTCCGGCGTGTGGTAGACGGTCTCGTCGTCGTTCGGATCGGCGCCACGTTCGAGCAGCAGTCGGGTCAGTTCAGGGTGGTGTGCGATCCCGGCTGCCCCATAGAGGACGCTTTCCCATGTCGGAGCAGGGGAGTGGGCTGTCTGATGCCATCCGGTGTTCGCGCTCGCACCGGCGTCGAGTAGCGCCTCCGCCGCGCGCAGAAACCCCTCCGATCGTGCCCGGTCCAGCCGGAGGTAACGGGAGAAACAGAGGTGGGTGAGCGCATCCCAGCCGTGCGGACCACCGGGTGCGGTCGCGTTGCCGGGATCCTGCGCCAGAAAGCGGCGCACGGTCAGGTCGTCGCCCAGCGTGGCCGCGGCATGGATACTCGCGGTCGCCACGGCGGGATTTGTGGCACGAATGGCCTCCGCGCGCTCGAGGGTGCCTGAAACGTGGGCGGCGTCGCGCGGAGCAGTCGCGGCTTCGAGAAAGGCGGCGAGCGGCGTCATGCCGGATTGCATTCGTCGCCGTTCAGCCGGAAAGCCCGAGCCGGTCCTGCAGCACGCAGGCGCTCAACATGAGCATGAGGACCTGATCGACGGCGGTGCGATCGCCGTCGCCCATGGCGGGAAGGGCATCCAGCAGCCCCGCCACCCTGCGCTGGTCGAAGAATGGCAGCGACCACATGCCGCGGCTGCGGCTACTCACGGATGGCTCGCTGATAGACAAGATTGGCGGCCACCATGTCCTCCATGGCGTTGCCCATCGCTTTGTAGACCGTAATCTCGGTCGGGCTCAGGCGGCCCGGCTTCCGGCCCAGCGCGACGGCACCGAGGGTAGTGCCGGTACTGGGGTCGAAGCCGGCCAGCTCACCACACCCCACCGGGCTCGGCTGAAAGGCATCGAGCGTCTCGACGAAGAGTCGGTGCTTCTCCGCCAGTTCCCGCGGGAGTTCGCCACCCAAAGAGCGGTGGCCCACCGAGGTGATGTGCGCGCCGGGCTTGAGCCAATCGGCCTGAATGACCGGCGACGGCGATGCTGTGGTCAGGCAGACGATGTCCGACTCACGGACCGCCGCTTCCACATCGGTGGTGGCGTGCGCCGTCGTGTTGTCGTCCACCAGTCTCCGGGCGTGTTCGGGGTTCCGGGAGCAGACGTTGATGCGCGCGATGCTCCGGACGAGCGGCAGCAGGCGCAGGTGCTCCCGCCCCTGCACCCCGGCGCCAATCACGGTGGCAATCCGGGAGTCGGCCCGACTCAGCAGCCGGACCGACAGCATCGCGGCGGCGGCGGTGCGGATGCCGGTGATACTGGCGCCGTCCATCACGCAGGTGGGCGCCCCGGTGTCGGGATCGAAAAGACTGATCAGCGCCTGGTGGCTGGGTAACCCGAGCGCGTGATTGCCCTCGAAGACATTGACGATTTTGACGGTCAGCTGCATCCCCGGTCGCCAGGCCGACATCGCGAGCGAGAATCCCCTGTCGGCCACCGGGAGCTTCGGCCGCGGGGGCGTCTGTACCTCGCCGAGCTCCAGCCACCCGAAGCCCGCGTCCAAACCATCGAGCAATGCCCGCGGATCGAGACACCGCTCGACGTCGGCCCCGGTGAGCATCAGGACGGGCGTGGCGCCCGCGGCGAATGCGAAACCCGGGTGGCGCGGCGAGAGGTCACGCGGGCGCATGCGGAGCCTGTGCCGATGAGGTCATGCTCGCGAAACTGCGGTCGACGGAGGGGATTGGCAAGGCTCCAGGAGGCGGTCGATCACGACGCATCGTATTGCGCACGGCGCGGGGGCGCGGCATACTCCGCTGGCCGCGATTGACACTTCTATCCCCCTCAAGAATCACATCGGGCGCGGGGCGCAGCCAGCGCAGCACCATGCGCCGGCCGACATCAGCCACGCAGCGATTCCACGGAGCATGCATGCGGATCACCGGAATCAAGGCCTACCGTGTCGGACTGCCGCTGCATGAAGGCAGCTACAAGTGGTCGGGTGGCAACTCCGTCGATGTCTTCGATTCGACCATCGTGGCCATCGCGACCGATGCCGGCATCACCGGATATGGAGAGGTATGTCCACTCGGGCCGGCGTACCTCCCGGCCTACGCCGCCGGGGCACGCACCGGCATCGCGGAATTGGCGCCGAACCTGCTTGGCCAGGATCCCACCGCTTTGGCCAGCATGAACCGGCGGATGGATCAGCTCCTGCGCGGCCACCCCTATGTGAAATCGGCCATCGACATGGCTTGCTGGGACATCCTGGGGCATGCCACCGGCCAGCCGGTGGTCACGCTGCTGGGCGGACGCGTGGGCGAAGATGTGGCTCTCTACCGGGCCATCTCGCAGGACACGCCGGAGAAGATGGCGGCCAAGGTCGGCACCTACCGCGCCGAGGGCTATACCAAGTTTCAGCTCAAGGTCGGCGGCGATCCGGATACCGATATCGAACGCATCCGGGCCGCGGCCGCCAAGCTGCGCTCCGGCGACGTGCTCATCGCCGATGCCAATACCGGCTGGACCCAGCACCAGGCGATTCGCGTGGTGGATGCCGTCCGCGGCGTCGATGTCTATATCGAGCAGCCCTGCATGCGGTACGAGGAATGCCTCGCCGTACGACGGCACACCGACCGCCCGTTCGTGCTCGATGAAGTGATCGACGACATCATGATGGTGCTGCGTGGCCACCAGGACCAGGCGATGGACGTGATCAATCTCAAGATCTCGAAGGTCGGCGGGCTGACCCGGGCGCGCCAGATTCGGGACCTCTGCCTCTCCCTGGGCATCGCCATGACAATCGAGGACTCCTGGGGCGGAGACATCATCACCGCCGCCATTGCCCACCTGGCGCACAGCACCCCGCCCGAACTGTTGTTCTCCACTACCGACTTCAACAGCTATGTCACCGTCAGCACCGCGACCGGCGCGCCACAACGGATCAATGGGCGCATGGCCGCCTCCGCCGCACCGGGTCTCGGCGTGCAGCCCCGGATGGACGTGCTGGGCGATCCGATATTCACGATTGACTGAGAGAGGAAGAAACCGGTGAACCCAGCCCTGCTTGCCCGGACGGCCATCTTCGTTGCGTTGGCCGGGTTTGGCGCCTCCTATCTGAGCATCCTCGTTTCATCGTTGCGCGGTCCCCGCAGCCCGGGTGAGCCGCCGCCGTCCCCCTCGGCCACCCATCTGGTGACCGGCTTCATCACGAATTTCTTCGACACACTGGGGATAGGTTCGTTCGCCACGTCGACGGCCATTTTCAAATTCCGGAAGATGCTCCCCGATGAGCTCTTTCCCGGTACACTGAACGTCGGACACACGCTGCCGACGATTTTTCAGGCCTTCATCTACATCTCGGTGATCGCGGTCGATCCCGCGACGCTGGTTCTGCTCATCGGGAGCTCCGTCGTCGGCGCCTGGTTTGGCGCCGGCCTGGTCGCCAACTTCTCCCGCCGGACGGTGCAACTCGGCATGGGCGCCGCCCTGCTCACGGCGGCGACCGCCATGCTCATGAGTCAGTTGAAGTGGTTTCCGGTCGGGGGCACCGCGCTCGAACTCCACGGGTGGCGCCTGGCGATCGGTATTGTCGGCAATCTTGTGCTCGGTGCGATCATGACGCTCGGGATCGGGCTCTACGCCCCGTGCATGACGCTCATCAGTCTGCTCGGAATGGACCCGGCGGCGGCTTTCCCAATCATGATGGGGTCCTGCGCCTTTCTCATGCCCGTCGCCAGCGCCCGATTCATCAAGCGCCGGGCGTATTCGGCCCCTGTGGCAGTGGTCCTTCGGACCGGCGAGCGCTTTGAAATCCGCCTCATGACCGCGGAGGCCGGAAATCGCGGCTTCGCGGACGAAGCGGGCTTTCGACTGG
>JANOFA010000207.1:0-1673 GCA_031413355.1 Gemmatimonadota bacterium
TGCTCGGCAGTGTGCCGCTGCAGCCGGGGATGGCGGAGCTGGCCGATCGGGGCAAGCCGATCATCATCGCCGATCCCACCAGCCCCGCCGCCACGATGCTCCGCACCATCGCCGAGCGGCTGCTCGCCTCACTCGGCACCCGGTCCGTGTCGCTCCCCATTCTGCGGGGCTGAGGCTAGGGCTTCCGGGTCTCCAGCGCCGCGTCGATCCGGTCGGCGACGCGGCCCAGCTCCGCCAGATTCCCCGTGAGTCCGTCCGATCCCCCCAGGCCCGCCTGGGCTCGCAGCAATTCCAGCCGCAGCGACTCCAGGGCGCTCACCGTCGTTCCCAACCGACCCACGGCTTCGTGTCGGGCCCGTTCGATCGCTTCGCTGAGCTGGCGCCGTTCCGCCGTCCCGCTCCCGCCGACGGCCTGCCGCAGTCCGTGCTTCCTGGAGGAACCGGGCGCGCAGTTCGGGGAGGTGCGCCAGTTGGCCGGAGAAGTGTTTGATCGCGACCGCGCACTCCAGCAGGAGATCCCGGGCGAGATAGACGATGCCCATGCCCCCGCGACCCAGCTCCTGCTCCAGCAGGTAGCGTCCTCGCAGGGGGGCTTCGAGGTGGATCGTGTCGGCGTCGTGCTGCATCATGGCTGCCTCGCGGCGGTGCAGGTCCGGGGCTCGGGGCCCATGACCGACCAGCTCCCCCTTACCTTTCCGCGCATGCCTATCATAACGCTCCTCACCGACTACGGGACGACCGACTCCTACGTGGGCGAGGTGAAGGGAGTTCTGCTCTCCCGTGTCCCCGGGGTCACGCTGGTCGACCTGACCCACGAAATCCCGCCGGGTGACATCGCGGCGGCCGCCTATGTTCTGGGGCGCTGCTGGGTGCAGTTCCCGCCAGGAACGGTGCACCTCGCGGTGGTGGATCCCGGTGTCGGTGCCAGTCGCCATGCACTCGCGCTCTCCGCCGCGGGGCAGTTCCTCGTCGGCCCCGACAACGGGCTGTTCAGCGGAATCCTCCGCGGTATCGCCATCGAAGCGGCGATTCTGGCGACGCCAGCGAGTGCCTCCGCCACCTTTCACGGGCGCGATCTCTTCGCGCCCGCCGCGGCCGCGCTCGCCCTCGGCACGCCCCTCCGCAGCCTGGGTGCTCCGTATGCCGACGTGCCCCGACGGGTGAGCGGCGCCGTGCCGCATTACGAGGGCAAGATGGTGGTCGGGGAGGTCATCTATGTCGATCGCTACGGTAACCTCGTGACCAACCTGACCCCCGACCTGGTCCCACACTACGCGGTGCTTGAGGCGGAGTCGCTGCCGATCGGGCCGCTGAGCACGACGTTCGGCGATGTGGCGGCGGGCGGATTGCTGGCGTATCTGGGATCGGGTGGTACGGTGGAGATCGCGGTGCGTGGCGGTTCGGCAGCGCGGCGACTGGGGCTGGGCGTGGGTGGGCGGGTGAAAGCGCGGCTGGGGTAGGAACAGGCGATGGGGAGTGGGCGATAGGCGTTGGCAGCCATCAACAAATGTTGTCATCCTGAGCGCAGCGAAGGATCTCTTTGCCGAGGAGACTAACTGTTGATCTCCTCCGACCTCAAGAGATCCTTCGTCGCTGCGCTCCTCAGGATGACAGCATAGCTTGCGGCTGACGGCTGACGGCTGACGGCTGACGGCTGACGGCTGACGGCCAAC
>JANOFA010000208.1:0-4742 GCA_031413355.1 Gemmatimonadota bacterium
GGTGCCATGCTGGCCAACGCCAGCCTCACGGGCACCGATCTGACCGGCGCGAAGCTACGGCATGCGGACCTTTCCTGGGGCCTGCTGCATGCCACCCAACTGACCGGCGCCGATTTCACTGAGGCGACCATTGGCCGGACCGTCTTTGCGGCCTGTCCCACCCTGGCCGCCGCTCAGGGCCTCGCGGAGGTGAATCACGCCGATCGTTCTGCCATCGATCTGGAGACTCTCACGGCCGCCCCCGCGTTGCCGGCGGAATTCCTGGAGGGGATCGGCGTCGGGCCCGGGCTCATCGGCCGCCTCGCGCTGCCGGTCCCCGCCCGGCCCTAGCCCGGGCTTCAGCGCTCGCCGGCGAGTCGCTTCAACAGGTCCTCCCGCAGCGACGGCGGCGCCGCGATACGGGACAGCTTGGAGCGAATATCCGAGAGGACGCTGGACTCGAACCGGTGCTCGCTGGCACAGGCGGCACAGGTGCGCAGGTGTTCCTCGACAAGCCGGAGCTCCTCCACCGAGAGCTCGTGGTCGATGAAATCATCCAGCCGTCCGAATACCTCCTCGCAGGTCAGCCGAGTCGGGCCCATGGCGCTCATGCGTCACCTCCCCTGGCCTGCGTGAGTTCGTCGACAATGCCACGATCCTGCGCCACCTGCCACAATGCCCGCTGCAGTATCCGCCGGCCCCGGTGCAGTCGAGAGCGCACCGTCCCCACCGGGATCTCGAGGACTTCGGCGATCTCCTGATAGGAGAAATCCTGCATGAAATAGAGCGTGGCAACCACCCGGTAATCGTCCGGAAGCGCATCGATAGCCGTACCGATCAGCTCTCCGTCCAGCTTGTCCATGACCACTGCCGCGGGATTCTCGCTTCCCGCATGCAGTCCCGTGGCCGCAGTCTGGCAATAGAGAAAAAGCTCAGGAGTATCCTGCAGCTCCATCTGGACCCCTTCCCGCTTCCGTTTCCGGTACTTGCTGTAGAACGCATTGGTGAGTATGCGGAAAAACCAGGCCTTGAAGTTGCTCCCCTGCTCGTATGAAGCGAAGCCGCGAGAAGCCAGCAGCGCGGCGTCCTGAACCAGGTCCTCTGCATCGGCGGCATTGCGGGTCAGATGCAGTGCCGTCCCGTAGGCACTGTCGAGGAGCGGCAGGAGCAGCGCCTCATAGCTTCCCGCGTCCGAACGGGGCTTAGCCGGCTGGGTACCGACGACGCCCGCCAGAAGAGCCACGGAGATACCGAGGTGGCCTGAGGCCGTCGCCAGGTGGGTTCCGGCCATGTGCGCCAGTGTCACGAATCCTCCATCGGACCGGTCCGGGTTAGGGGGTGCGGGAAGACACAGTCGTTCCGTTACACGGAAGGGTGCACCCGGAGCACCGCACTCGGCAATCCCTGCCGGGCGCGATGACGCGCTCCACCCGTCAACGCCCGAACCCCCGCCGAGGTTCCCACCTGGCTCGCCTTCGGGCCGCCTCCCCGAGGTGCCTGCGAGCCCACGGGTCCCGACGATGCTCGGGGGCTAGGGAAACCGCGGCACCGGGCCCGCATGCAGCCCTGCGTCCACCGAGCGGGACCACCGCGCCAGGATCGCAAGGACTCTGGCGCGCTGGATCGGGTAGCGCGGCGGGATCGCGGTGCGGATCACGCGGTTCTGGTTCTCAATGGGCGAATGGACCATAGTGCGCTCCGGTCAGGAGAAACCCAGGTGCTCGGGGTGAAACGCCTGCACCCTGACTCCGGTTCCCGGTCGCGGACCGACAAAGCGCCCCGGCCGTACGGCCGGGGCGCTCCGTGCACCCGCCGGTCGACCAGCGGCTACTTGACCCTGTAACGCCAGAACTTGATGCCTGCACCCTTGCCCGCCACGGAGAAGGGCTGCGTCTCCCCCGCCTTGGGCGCGGGGAGCTCAACCTCTGCGGTTGTGACGACCGTGCCGCCCTGGCCCAGAAATTCAATGAGGATCGTGACGGCCTTGACCGGTATGAGCTTGTTGTTTTCATCGCGGGGCTCACGGCCAGTCACCTTGCCCGTCAAGGTCGCGCTTTCCGGGGCCCGCTGGAAGTTGTCGATTGCGAGATCCACCTGCAGCGCCTCGCGCTCGATCACCGCCGCAATCAGCTTGTCCGTGTCGGTGGCAAGCTTGTAGCCCTGAACCCGCAACGAATGCGCGTAGTGGGAGAGCGGCGCGATCGCGATCAGCTGTTCGGCGGTGACAGCGAGCTTCGGTCCGTCATTGAGCGCGAGATAGGCATTCGCCGCCGCCGACACGGCGTCATGGTTCGTGGGATTGAGGGCGATGATCCGGCCGAAGGTGGCAGCCGCCGGCGCGTAGGCCTTGTCGTTGTATTGCTTGGCACCGATATCGAACAGCTCAGCCTCTGTCAGGTTGCCGCCGTCCGGATCGGTCGAGCTGGCACTGACCAGCTGTGCCTCGATCATCGCCGCGCTGTCTGCCATGCCTGCGGCCCGGAAGGCGAGGAGCAGGCCCTTCTTCCCATCCACATCGTCGGGCATGACCGTCATGTACCGGCGGAATGCCGTGGCCGATTCCGCGCCCCTGCCAGCGTCCAGCAGTGCCTTGGCATGGCGATAGATCGAGTTATCGCGCTGCTTGACCATCGCCGGCTCGACGGGCTGGGTGGCAGCGGCCCGACCGAAATACACGAGGGCGCTATCCGACTGGCTGCGGCCATCGAATATTGCGCCCATGTAGTAGAACGCGACCGGCTGGGTCCGTTCGATCTGGTTCGCGGCCCGTCCCAATACCAGGACGGAGTCATCCTGCTTGGCCTGGAGGAAGGTGCCGGCGGCGGAGACCAGAGCAACCCAGGCACGGTGGCGATACTTGGCGATGTCATCCTTGCACGCCGGAGCGAGCGATTCTGCCCGGGTGAAAGCGGAGTCGGCGCCAACCAGGTCGCCCTGCTGCAGGTAGAGTCGGCCGAGGTAGTACCAGGCCGCGGGGTTCTTGCCCTGCCCAGCAGTGGACATGGCCTCGGTGATGACGCGGACGCCGTTCTTCAATCCGTTGTCGCGGTTGGTCTGGGCTCCCGTGCCTTCAATCCCAGTCTTGAGATAGGTCTTCCCGCTGGCAATGCGGAAGTCGCCGGCCCCCTCGAGCTTGCACTCGGGCTGCACCAGGCGGGTGTCGAGCGAACCAACCACGCGTGTCTGCACGCCATTCTGGGCGGCAAGCGGAGCGGCCAGCACGAGCATCGCCAGCCCGCAGATAAGTCCCTTGGTCATCCCTGCTCCCTCAGTGGGGGTGAAACGCCGACGGCCATTCTGGCCACCAGCAGGCGCGCTTCGGCTTCGATTTCCCGCGCCAGATCATGAGCCGGTCGACCCAGACGGGTTGCCGCGGCGCGTACGTCTTCATACTCGGCCTTCACCCGAGGCCCGGCCGGTGTCGCCAGCACTTTTACCCGAATCGGTTGTCCGTCGGAGGTCGAAACCTCCAGCTGTGTTCGGGCAAGGGTGACGCGTTCAGCGAGCACCCGACGCACGCCAGCGGTGGTACTGTGCAGAAAGAATGCCTCGGTAACCCGGTCGGCGAGCGCTGTGTCGCAGGTCACTTCGATCCGGAAGCCAGGCCGGCCTTTCTTCATCTGGGTGGTCCAAACCTGCACGTCGAGGGCTCCGGCTGCGACAAGCGCCTCCCGCAACGGCTCGATGTACTCCGGGCTCAAATCGTCCACATCGGAGGACAGTGTCACCACGGACGCTGCCTCGACGGACGGCTCGGCCAGGATGATCCGGAGGGCGTTCGGGTAGTGGCTGGGGTCCCGCCAGCCCGCCCCCCAGCCGGTCGCCAGCGCCCGCCACCGGGCCGGTGGCGCGCCAGCGCTCA
Organism: Gemmatimonadota bacterium; assembly: GCA_031413355.1. Lineage (GTDB taxonomy): Bacteria > Gemmatimonadota > Gemmatimonadetes > Gemmatimonadales > GWC2-71-9 > JADJOM01. The sequence continues at coordinate 3,842 of JANOFA010000208.1, forward strand.
GTACCCGGAGCAGCACGGCCCCCGTCGGTGTCGTGGCCTCGCCGGTGACCGGGCCATTCGGACCGATCTCGATCCCTTCCAGCAGCCGGGTCGTCACCGGTGTGGGCACGGACATCACCCCGTGGGCGGCGTGGACCCACCCCGAGCCGAGCGAGACCGGCCGGGCATAGACCTGCCGGACACCGAGGTATTCGCAAGCCTCGATTGCCCCGATGATGTCGATGATCGCGTCCACCGCACCGACCTCATGGAGGGCGACAGCCTCGGTGGGCAGCCCGTGAATTCGTCCCTCCTCCTCGCAGAGCAACCGGAAGGCGCGCACCGCCCGCTCCCGTACCCAGTCGCTGATCGGTGCGCGCTCAACGATGGTGAGAAGATCGGCCAGATGCCGGTGCGCTCCGGCCCCGTGGTGCGCGTGTCCAGCGTGGAGAGCGCTGTGATCGATCGGGTGACCGTGGTCGTGATGCTGATGGTCGTGCCCCGGCGGGGGCGATGCGACGAAGTCGGGGCTGGGCGGCTCCGTGGCGCCATCGGGCAGCGTCACTGACACCTTGCTGCAGGAGATTCCGCACCGAAGTACCCGGGTGACTTCCACCCGGGCATCGGGAAATCCCAGGCGCGCGGGCAACTGACCGAGCCAGTCCGCCGGCACCCCAAGATCGGCGAATGCGCCAAGCAGCATGTCACCGCTGATACCGGCGGCGGGATCGAGGATGGCGAAGGGGCCCGGTTTCATGAGGGGGAGGAATATGGCCGACAGGGCACCTTCCCGGCAGGCCCCGTGGCCCACAATGCCCGGCGGTCACCACCCCGCCTTGAGTTACGCCCCGGGGAGTTCAGTCGGCTCCCGGTACAGCCACCCCGCCCCGGTGTTGAACACGATCACCCGCTCACCGGCGGT
>JANOFA010000209.1:0-2687 GCA_031413355.1 Gemmatimonadota bacterium
TGCAGCAGCACCGCCGACTTTCCGTCGACCACCATGGACACGCCATCCTCGAGCAGGATATCCCCGGCAAACAGCACCCGCTCCTGCGGTAGCCAGACCATCAGGTCACCCGGCGAATGCGCCGGGCCAGGGTGCAGCACGACGATGTTCATGCCACCGAGCCGCAGCGTATCACGACCGGTCACCGGCCGGTCCGGGGTGTTGGCGTACTCGAAGCCAAGCAGCTCCTGCAGCCCGACCACCCCATCCCAGTCGGCCACCATCTGGTCCGGTCCAGCTTCGCCCGCCAGGACGCGCTTGTCCGGATGGGCGACGATTGCTGCGCCGGCCCGTTTGAATTCGATCGCGCCGAACATCATATCCGGATGATGGGCATAGAGGACGAGGTAGCGCAGCGGCCTGGAAGTGACCCGGCGGATGCTGCGGATGACCGCGCGTCCCTGTGCCGGACTCGCCAGCCCACCGACGACGACCACGCCCTCCGAAGTATTCACGAACCCCGCGTTCGGCCGCCCCTCGGCGCCCTGCCCCGAGTCGCCCAGCACCACGTACACCCCCGCTCCGAGACGGCGCGTCGGGTACAGCGTCTGCTCGGTGGTGAGCCCGAAGGCGCGGGGCCGCGCAGGGGGGATCGAGTCCTGCGCCTGCAGAGTCGCGGTGAGAATGGACAACACGAAGGCGGTCAGAGCGCATCCAATCGCCCAACCGCCCAACCGCCAAACCGCCCGACCGTCTGCCCGCCCTCCCGCCCAACCGATCATGTCGTCGCGAACTTGATCTCTGCGCTGCCGCGGTACTCCTTGCCACGGTTGTCCCTCGAGGTCACCGTCAGCACTGCTTCCTTCTCTGCCCGCAGCTGGAAGCTCACCAGTGGGTCCTTGCTGATCCCGGTGGTCCACTCGAATCGGGCGATCGGCTCGTCACCGTAATGGAGCTGCACATCGCTGATGAAGTAGGCGGGGATGATCTCCGCATTGGCGTCGCGGAACAGCCCGGTATCCATCGGATGCTGCACCACGATCTGTACCCGGATCACGTCGCCCCGCTGGATGCGCTCGGGCACCACGACCCTGGTCTTCCCGGTTTCCGGCATATCAGCCACACCCGTTGAGAGTGGTCTCGACCTTCAGGTAATCCGCCCACAGCTCGCCACTGTTCGTCTCGGCGATCGCCCGGATCCAGCTGGTCCGCTTCATTTTGATGCGGGTCTGGATCACCACCGGTCCGAGCGCAGGAGTCATGTGGAAGACCGTCAGCAGCGGGTCCGGATTGTGATCGACCACCAGGTAGACCGCTTTCACGTAGGCGTCTGCCGTCATCGGCAGGTCGCTCTCCACGATCACCGGGACATAGCGGCCGTCCTCGGCCATCGTTGCCATGTCGAGCGTCACGCGACCGCGCTGAATGGGCCGATCCTGAAAGCGCTCGGTGAAGATCCTCCGAACGATGTCATTGGGAAGTGGCGGGTCGTCGGGGCCGGGCCGGGTGATGCGGACCGCGGCCGGGAGCGGTTTGGCAGCGCCCGCCAGTCCCTCGGTGGCGACCGCGAAGCCGATCAGGCCTACGGCCTGCAGGAAGGTGCGACGCTCGATGGGATCATTGACTGCCATGGTTCCTCCTGAAATCTCGCCGGCCAATTCATCCTGAAGGTGGAGAGGCCGCCCATCACCGTCAAGTCGCCGTGAATCCCGGGAATGAAATTCGTTCAACTGGCCGCACATCCCGCACCCGGCCCGCGGCGCTGAGCTCCCTTCACGATACCCGCGAGAAGTGGCGCGCGCCGTATTCAGGGGGAGATCCCGTCGCTGAACGCCTCGCGCTAACTGCCCGCAGCCTCCCCGATCGCCCGCACCGCCGTCTCCTGCCGCAACCGGTCCAGCTTCTCCAGCGGCAGCGCCAGCAGCAAATCGATCCGCCGGCTGAGCACGACGAAGGTCTCCCGGAACGCCCTGAGCTTCTCCTCCTCGCCCCCCTCCAACTCCGCCGGGTCCGGCATCCCCCAGTGCGCCAGGATCGGCGTGCCGGGGAAGATCGGGCAGGCTTCCCTTGCGCGGTCGCAGACCGTGATGACAAAATCCCACGCCTGCCGGTCCAGCCCCTCGAGTCCTTTCGGCACCTTCCCCTCCCACGGGATCCCCGCTTCGCCCAGCACGCGCACGGCGAAGGGATTTACCCTCGGCGCGGGCTTCGACCCGGCGCTCACGACGGTGAACCGGCCAGCGCCCTTACGCGCCAGCAATGCCTCGGCGATCTGGCTGCGGGCGGAGTTGCCGGTGCAGAGAATCAGAACATGGAACGGAGAAGTCGAGGCGCTCATGGACTTTCGGCAGGCGAGAGGTTCAGCTGCTGGACACGGCGACCGCCGCGGGGAAGAAGCGTCGGGCCCAGAGCGCGACGTAGACCAGGCCGACCAGGGCGGGGACTTCAATGAGCGGCCCCACGACGGCGGCAAGCGCCTCACCCGACGCCAGCCCGAAGGTGCCGATCGCGACCGCGATGGCCAGCTCGAAGTTGTTGCCTGCCGCGGTGAAGGAGAGCGCCGCCGTATCAGGATAGGAGAATCCCAGCCGCCGCCCCAAGGCAAAAGCGACGCCGAACATCAGTCCGAAGTAGATCAGCAGCGGCAGCGCGATGCGCAATACATCGAGCGGCCGGTCGAGAATCCGGTCGCCCTGCATCGCGAACAT
>JANOFA010000210.1:0-4485 GCA_031413355.1 Gemmatimonadota bacterium
GGCGCTCATTTCCGGTGCGAGATCATAGGTCGCGACCTTCTGCGACGGCACCAGCAGCCGCTCCTCCCCCTTGTACGGCGGCTCGTAGCCGCCGTTGAAGAAGTAGGTGACATGGGGGTACTTCTCCGTCTCCGCCGTCCGCAGCTGCGTCCGTCCCTGCTCGGCCAGCACCTCGGCGACGATCTTCGCCATGGTAAAGGGCGGGAAGGCCTGGGGCACCCCGAAGGTCCGGTCGTACTGGGTCATGGTGACCATGGCGAGCCGCGGCCGGTCGGCGACATCGAAGCCATCGAATCCCTCCACCATGAGCGCCCGCACCATCTGGCGCATCCGGTCGCTGCGATAGTTGAAGCAGAAGACGCCATCGCCGTCGCGCAGCAGGGCGACCGGCTGACCATCCCGCTCCAGCACGATCGGCTTGACGAACTCATCGGTCTCGCCGCGGGCGAACGCCGCCTGTACCGCGCCGACCGGATCGGTGGCCCGGGCGCCGATGCCGCGCACCATGGCATCGTAGCCGATGCGGGTCCGCTCCCAGCGCCGGTCGCGGTCCATCGAGAAATAGCGGCCGACCAGCGAGGCGATCGCGGCCCGGCCCGGCGCGAGCCGGGCGAGATCCGCTGCCAGCTGACGCACCACCTGGTCGCCGATCACCGGCAGGGTGTCGCGCCCGTCGAGAAATCCGTGGATGGCAATCCGCGCCACGCCGAGCCGGACACCGAGTTCGACACAGGCCAGCAGGTGCTGGTCGATCGCGTGCACGCCCCCGGGACCGAGCAGACCCATGAGATGCAGGGTGCCCCCGCTCTGTCGCAGCCGGGCGCACAACTCGGTCAGCGGCGCGAGCTGGAAGAACTCACCCGTCTTGATGCTCTGGGAAATGCGGACGAGGTCCTGCGGGACGATCCGGCCCGCGCCGAGGTTGAGATGACCAACCTCACTGTTGCCCATCTGGCCTTCGGGGAGGCCGACGGGGAGCCCGCTGGCCTGAAGGAGGGTGTGCGGCTGCCGCTGCCAGAGCCCATGCCAGACCGGTGTCCGGGCGAGCTCGATCGCGTTGCCTTCACGGACCTCGCGGTAGCCCCAGCCATCCAGAACCAGCAGGACTACCGGCCCCGCGGGGCCCCGCGCGTTTGACATGACTCTCCAGCGTCTCTACAATCGTGACCGTGTGTCTCGCGCACCAATCTAGTCCGCCCCCGTTCCGCCTACCAGCCTTTCTGCTGCTGGCACTCGTGCTGTGCGCCCGCGTCGTCGTGGCGCAGGGCGGCGTGGTGCTGTCGCAGGATGTCCGCTTCACCAAGACCGCCGGCGGCGTTGTGCTCGGCACCCTGTTTGCCCGGGCGGAGGTGACCCCCGGCCGCAAACGCGGCGGCGGCGTCGAAGTCACTTTTGAAGGCTGGGTCCGTACGGCGTCGCTCGGGACGATCAATCGCGACGGATTCAATGTCGCCGTCACCCGCCGGCCGGCGGAAAGCCTGCGCCGCTCACCCGAGGGCGACAGCGTCGGCCGGGTGTCCACCGGGGCCGGGTTCGTGAAGCTGGAGACCCGAGGCGCCTGGACCCGGGTGCGGCGCACCGCCTGGATGGCGGAAAAGGCGCTCGTCGCCGCCACGGCACTGCCTGCCATCCCCGCGCTCCCAGTTGGTACCGAGGCCGCAGAGCTGACCCGCCGGGCTCCGCTCACCCTCGTACCCGGCGGCCCGGCCATGGGTCAGGTCGACAGCGGCACCGCGTTCCGGGTGCTGGCGCGCTCCGGCGGCTGGACCAGGGTGCAGGTTGATGCGTGGGTTCCAGACAGCGTCGTGCGCACGGCGGCGGGTGGCGTCCTCGTCGGCGTGAGTCAGGCGGAGGTCCGGGCCAATCCGGGCAAGTACGTCGGGCAGGTGGTCGAATGGAGAGTGCAGTTTGTCGCCCTCCAGAAGGCCGATGAACTCCGGCCCGAAATTCCCGAGGGACGAACCTATCTGCTCACGCGCGGCCCGCTGCCGGAGCCGGGGTTCGTCTACGTCATCATACCGCCGGAGCAGGTGGCGGCATTCGAGGCGTTGCCCCCGCTCAAGGGGCTCACCATTCGCGGCACGATCCGCTCGGTGCGCACCCGCTACCTGCCGACGCCGGTCCTCGAGCTGGTCCGCGTCATGGAGGGACTGAACCCATGAATGAGATCCTGAAGCAGCGTTTGCTCCGCCGGCTCGAGATGCTGCCGGACGAGCGGGGATACCAGGTGCTCGATTACGTCGAGTTCCTCGAGAGCAAGTATGCCGAGCGTGCGGCGCCGACCGGCTTCCTCGCGAAATTCACCGAGACCGTCGAAGACACGATGCGCGCCGCCAAGCTGCCGGTGCAGGCCATCACCGGGACGGCGAGTGTCATGGATAGCGCAGCCAAGGTGATGAAGGGCCTCGCGGCGGCGGGGCAGGCGGTGGTCGATGAGGCGGTGAAGGCCGCCGGCTCCACCGATCCCGCCGTCCCTCCGCCCGCCAGTCCCACGCCGCTCAAGCCCACCGGCTGACGCGGGCATGCCCGGCACACCGACGTCACCCGCCGGCGGTTCGCAGTTCGTGCAGGGCATCGGGCCGCTCGCCGCCGTCTCGCTGGTAGTGGGCACCATGATCGGGTCCGGCATCTTCATCGTGTCCGCCGATATCGGGCGCCAGGTCAACGAGTGGGGGCCCGGCGCCCTGATGCTCATCTGGCTGGTGACCGGGCTCATGACCGTCACCGGCGCGCTGGCCTACGCCGAACTCGCCGCCATGATGCCCAAGGCCGGCGGGCAGTACGTGTTCCTCCGCGATGGTCTCTCCCCCCTGATTGGCTTCCTCTTCGGCTGGACCCTGTTCACGGTCATCCAGACGGGCACCATCGCCGCCGTGGCGGTCGCGTTCGGCAAGTTCATCAGTGTGCTGCTTCCCGGGATCACGCCGGACGTCTTTCTCTCCTTCGGGCACCTGCCCATGCCGGGCGGCACCATCGAGCTGGGGCTGTCATGGCAACGGCTCGTCGCCCTCAGTGTCGTGCTGGGCCTGACCCTGCTGAATGCGCGTGGCGTGGCGCTGGGGGCGCGGGTCCAGACGGTGTTCGCGATCGCCAAGGTGGGCGCGCTCGCGCTCCTCATCACACTGGGGCTCACCCTGTTCCGGCAGCCCGAGGTGGCGGCGGAGAATGCCGCGGGTTTCTGGGGTACGGGGAGCTGGAGTCTGGCCCTGATCCCGATTTTCGGCGCCGCGATGGTCGGCAGTCTCTTCTCCGCCGACGCGTGGAACAACGTCACTTTTGCCGCGGCCGAGGTACGGGATCCGAAGCGGAACCTGCCGCTGGCGCTCGGCGTGGGCACCGGTGTGGTGTGCCTGCTCTACCTGCTGGCCAATCTGGCCTACCTGCAGGTCCTCCCCTTTGCCGGCGACGCACAGGGCGCCGATGCGCTCGCGCGGGGGCTGCAGCACGCGGCCCAGGACCGGGTGGGCGTGGCCGCGGCCGAAGTGATGTTCGGCCCGGCGGGCGCGGTGCTGATAGCTGTCGCCGTCATGCTCTCCACCTTTGGGTGCGTGAACGGTCTGGTGCTCACCGGTCCCAGGGTCTATTACGCCATGGCGCAGGACGGCCTCTTCTTCCGCCAGGCGGGCACACTCCACCCGACCTTCCGGACCCCGGTGTTCGGGCTGGTGACGCAGGCGGTGTGGGCGATGGTCCTCTGCCTGAGCGGGACCTACGGCAACCTGCTCGACTACGTGATCTTCGCCTCGCTGCTGTTCTACTTCTTCACCACGCTCGCGCTCTTCCGCCTTCGGGTGACGCAGCCCGACCTGCCGCGCCCGGTGCGCGCCTTCGGGTATCCATGGCTGCCGGCGCTCTACATGATCTCCGTGCTCGGCCTCATGGCGATCCTGCTGGTGAAGAAGCCGCTGTATACCTGGCCCGGCCTCGGCATCGTGGCGCTGGGGTGGCCGGTGTACCTGATCTGGAAGCGGGACCGCCCGACCTGAGCTCCACGTGGCCAACAGGCCCGGGTGTTCGGTGCACTCTCCCCGGCCGAGTGGGGCATTCTGGCCTGGAAGCATGTCGATCATCACCTGCGGCAATTCGGGATGCAGGGGGCGGTGGCTGGTGTCCCTCGGGTCCCGGCCGCTTGCGTTGCCCCGTGTCCGCGCCGTAGACTTAGAGATGGAACACCCCATCCACAACGGAACGTCTCCCGCATGAGCCCCATCCGCTCCGGACTGGCGCTCACGTTTGATGACGTCCTGCTGGTCCCGCGCTATTCGTCGGTTCACCCGCGGCAGGTGTCGGTCGCCAGCCGCCTCACCCGCCAGATTCCGCTCCCCATCCCGCTGGTCGCCGCGGCGATGGACACCGTCACCGAGGCGGCGATGGCCATCGCCATGGCGCGGGCCGGCGGCATCGGGGTGCTGCACAAGAACATGTCGGTCGAACGGCAGGCCCAGGAAGTCGACCGGGTCAAGCGCAGCGAGAGCGGGATGATCA
>JANOFA010000211.1:0-8116 GCA_031413355.1 Gemmatimonadota bacterium
GACAGCATCAGGCACAGGTCGGTGGCCCCGGTGATGTCGTCTGCCACCGCGCCGATCAGCATGGGTCGTCCTTTTGCGGGGCGGGTGCGGAAGCCCTCGAGCACGAGGCCATGCTCTCGATGGGCATCATTCACTACTACAGGCCCTTCTCTCCAAACGAGAAGAAGAAGGATGCGCGCGCCACATCATGTCTCAGGATCGAGGAGATGGGCGCCCTCGACTCTCGCGAGACGACCCTTCATGACAAGTGCAAAGATGTTCGCAACAAGGCCCTCGCCCATGCCGAGTGGACCAAGCATCCGACTGCCTTTCAAGAGGATACGGGCGTCATTGTGTCTCGCCCATACTCCATCCTCACCGAAGACATCGATATTGAGGCGCTCCTACACCTACTTGAACGTCACATTGCTCACTGCCACGACGTGCGTAGCAGTATGACCTCTCCCGTGAGATGATTGCCGCCTAACAAGCGCATGCACCAGACGTGGCGCGGCCTCGGCCTTGCTGTTCGCACAGATGTGTTCCACTTTGTCGGACAGGTCCCTGTTCTACGCCGCGCCACGCAGGTGATGCGCGGGCGTTAGGCCGTCTACAACCCTCTTGGCGATCACATAGTGTCACACTCACAAATAGACCAGCTCGGCAAACGACTGCGTTCGGGAAATGCTTCTGAGCATGACCTGCGAGCTTTGGCAGCGTACCGCTCATCATTTGCGAAAGCATATGATTTCGTCCGGACGACTATGCGCGACCGACTCGACCTCGACCCTACAGGTCGCCCGGCAAAGTCAACATCTTCCGTCATAGACAAGCTACGCCGTGAAACCATCCGCCTCAGCCAGATGCAGGACATCGCCGGCTGCCGCATTGTCGTGGCTGATACGAAGGAGCAAGATGTTGTGGTTGCCCGCCTTACCCAGGCCTTCGATGCCGTTACAATTGCAGACAGGCGCGCGGCACCAAGCCATGGATATCGTGCTGTACATGTCGTGGTTGCTATCGAGGGAATTAGTGTGGAGATTCAGGTCAGAACACAGCTTCAACATATTTGGGCGGAGCTCTCGGAAAAGCTATCAGATGTTGTTGACCCTTCGATCAAGTATGGAGGGGGTGATACGGAGCCGCGGGGAATGCTCAACAACATATCCAGTCTCATCGCTCGGATAGAGCGACTGGAGGAGGAAGCACCTACAGCTGCATCTGCCAATAACTTGGCTGCTTTCAGGAGTGAAGTGTATTCGTCACTTCAATCCATAATCCGAGGTCTTGCTGGCAACGTGGGAGGCGATGATGTTATTCCTAATTGAGTACGATAGGTCGAGCGGTCAGACCATTGCCCTTCGGCACTTTGAAGATGCGCAACAACAGCTGGCTGACACTGAGCGCCTTAAGCTCGAGCTATTGCTCAATCGACAGGGACTTGAGCGCGAGGTTGTGCTCCTGGAGGCGAGTAGCGAAGAAGGTCTTCGCGCCACACACCGCCGCTATTTTGAAGATCTAACAGGCCTCGCCAACAATCCGCCGCGATGATTCGCTTTGCTGTCCTGCTTTGGACGGCCTAACAACCGCATGAAGCTGTCAAAGCCCAGCCTAACCCGCGTGTCAATTCAAGTCCAGGCGAGCTGGGCTTTGCAGCTTATGCGGGGGCGTTATCGGGCAGAAATAGAGCCACTACGGCTGGGAATCCGGCCCGGAGCTGGTCGGGCGGTGTTTGTGGGTGGGGTCAACAGCGGATCGCCTTGGCATCCGCCTTTTCTTTGTCCTGAAGCCGCCGAGGAGAGGCTCCGCCCGGCCGGCGCGTCATCGTTCGGCGTGGCGGCTTGGGGATGGTTCCGGCCACAGGGAGTTCGTCATGTGGCGCTTTCGCGCCGGACGCCGTATCGTGTGCTTCAGTCGGAGTGAATCCCGCAGCCCGCTAACAAGCGCATGGACCAGTCAAGCCGCGGCGCCTGCCCTGTCGTTTACTGAGTGAAGTGTATCGCCGCGCCTTGCAGGTCATGCGCGGGCGTTAGGGGGCCGCCAGAGTGCACCATAGCCTGTGCCATTCGTCACCATGGCACTCCCCTTCGGGCTACTCCTATGCGCATATCGACAGCACTTGCCCTCGCCTTGCTAATCCCTGGATGTGGGGAAGCGACCGGCGAGGCATCGGCACCAGCGAGCCTGAGCATCACCGCAGATACGACTTGGCTACTGCTCGGCACGACTCGGCAACTGACGGCCCGCATCGCCGACTCCGCGGGGCGCACTCTGCACGGACCTCTCGTCTGGGCATCGCTGGATCCCCTTGTGGCCGCCGTTTCGGCGGCGGGCGTCGTGAGCCCCGCGAACCGTGGCCGGGCGTACATCGCCGTGACGCATGCCGCCCTCGCCGACACCCTGAGCTTCGATGTCGACGGGCCGTCCGGGCCGATGATCCCAGGGGACTTTCGCTGCGGGGCCTGGCTCTTCGGGGCACCCACGGAGAGTCGGCTGTGGCTCGATGCCTGGGTCAGGGATACCACCGCCCCTCCTGCGCTCCGGGCCGCGGGCGGTCGGATCGTCCGCGCCTTCCACCTGCCGTTCGTGCATGTTCTGCTGGATCGGGATTCGGTGCCAGCATTCGCCGCGACGAGGCCGTTTGCGTGGTTTACGACGGTCCTCGATACGGTGGACGTCCACCGGCCTTTCCTGCTCTTTTACAATCGTCCAGCTTCATCTTACGACACCATGCACCTACGTGAGCTCGGGGCCACACCGCGCTACCTCGGGAGCGATTGGGCATCCGCGTCGGCGCCCGACGGCCTCGTGCCCATGTTCCGCGCGCTCCCGGAGGTCCGCTTGTTGGACGAGGTGTTTCCTGTTTGCCCCGCAGCTCCGTGAGAGGCGCCCCCTAACAAGCGCATGCACCAGCCGTGGCGCGGCCACGATCTTGCGTCGGGCAGGTATTGGGCCCACTTTGGCGTACAGTCCCGTGTCCTGCGCCGCGCCACGCAGGTGATGCGCAGGCGTTATCGGGCAGAAATGGAGCCACTCCAGGTGGGAATACGGCCCGGAACTGGTCGGGCGGTGTTCTTGGGTGGAGTCAACAGCGGATCGCCTTGGCGTCCGCTTTTGCTTTTCCCTCGGGCCGCCCAGGGCGCGCTTGGCGCAACCGGCGCGTCACCGTTCGCCGTGGCGGCTTCGGGACGGTTGCGGCCCAAGGGAGCCGGTCATGTGGCGCTTTCGCGCCGGACGCCGTATCGTGTTCATTAATCGGAGTGAATCGCGCAGCCCGCTAACAAGCGCATGGACATGTCAAGCCGCGGCGCCTGCCCTGTCGTTGACGAAGTGAAGTGTATCGCCGCGCCTTGCAGGTCATGCGCGGCCGTTAGGTGTCATTTGCGAGGTACATTTGCCTCCCAGCCGCAAGCCCACACGAGTCCCATCCACACCGCGCCAGCCCAAGCAACAGCGCCCGGGTCGGCAGTGCGGGCTATGCGGCAAGGCTGGCCCACTGACTCAGACAGAGTGCTGCGGCACCTGTATCTGCGACGATGCGGATTCTTACGTCCTGTTCTCCTTCGCGAGAAACAGTTGCGCCCGGAATCATCAGCGGTTCACGCTGTGCGGCTACCACAGCGCCGAAGGGCACCCTGGCTCATGGCAGACCTGTGCCAAGTGCCGGCAGGACTTTGAAACAGAGATGTACGTCTATTATGGAACCAACGAGTACAACTTTGAGGTCTTGGCCAACCCGCCCGTGTTTCAGCCTACCCTCTGCCACGAGTGCGGGGCCCGCATCTCGCTCGGTTATGACTCGTACTCCCGCCCCGGGGCGCACTATGCCTGCGCCAAGTGCACCCCGGGCATGGACTTACCCTCGCCGCGCTCACGTTCCGGCCCCAAGCGCCGCAAATGACGCCTAACCAGCGCATGGACCTGTCAGCGCGCTGGCCTTTCCGATAGGTTAGTTCTCCGAGCGCGCTGCAGGTCATGCGCAGACGTTAGGTGGCGTTCGAGCATCTATTTCCTCTATCCAGCGAGCGCTTCGCATGACTTCATCCCTCTCGCCCACCCCACTCACGTCCCCTTCATACGACGGCCTCCTGCGCCCGGTGATAGCAGGGGCCGGTGCCGGCATCCTCGGTGGCGCAGGGTGGGCGCTGATTCTCCACCTGACGGACTATGAGGTCGGCTGGGTAGCCTGGGGCATCGGTGGACTCATCGGGTGGGCAATGAGCCGGGCCACCCCGCAGCGATCGACCGAGCTCGCCCTCATCGCCGCTGTCATTGCGATCCTGAGCTTGTTGATCGGCAAGCTGCTGATTCAGTCGTTCATTACACGGCCAGCTTTTGAACAGACTCTGCGAGACGAGCCAGAGGCCGTGGGAGCGGCGGCGGCGTGGCAGTTGCGTGAGAAGCATGCCTTTCCGTCGGAGGTGCAGGCCGGTCTGGACGCCCTGAGCGAAACAGATACGCTCCCGGATACTCTGTGGACCGCAATGGTGGCCGCAGGCCAATCCCATGCGGACTCACTGTCCGAAGCCGAACGGTCCGACCTCGCTTCTGAATATGCTACGGTCGTGGCGGCAAGGGTTGGGGTCTGGGAGCAACTGAGATGGGGGTTTTCTTTCTATGACCTCCTGTGGTTCGGGCTTGCCGTCTCGACAGCGTGGGGCATGCTCAAGCCGCGTGGCAACGAGGCGCCCGCGACCGCCACCTAACAAGCGCATGCACCAGACGTGACGCGGCCACAGCCTTGTGTCGTGTTGAGAATGTGACCACCGTGGCGGATAGTTCCGCGTTCCGCACCGCGCCACGCAGGTGATGCGCGGGCGTTATCGGGCAGAAATGGAGCCACTCCAGTGGGGAATCCGCCCCGGAGCTGGTCGGGCGGTGTTCATGGATGGGGTCAACAGCGGATCGCTTTGGCGTCCGCTTTTGCTTTGCCCTGAGGCCGCCCAGGCAGATCTCGGCCCAGCCGGCGCGTCACCGTTCTGCGTGGCGGTTTCGGGACGGTGCCGGCTCAGGGGATCTGGTCATGTGGCGCTTTCGCGCCGGACGCCGTATCGTGTGCTTCAATCGGGGTATTTCGCGCAGCCCGCTAACAGGCGCATGGACCTGCCAAGCCGCGGCGCCTGCCCTGTCGTCCACTAAGTGATGTGGGTCGCCGCGCCTTGCAGGTCATGCGCGGACGTTAGGTGGCATCGGCTTCATCCAAGGAGCCTAGATGAAAGTCTTTTTGAGCTGGTCAGGATCGCAGAGCCGTGCAGTTGCAGAGGCGCTGTTCGATTGGCTTCCTCGGGTTCTCCAGGCTGTAAGACCTTGGCTCTCCTCGGAAAGCATCGAGCCCGGGCAGAGATGGAGCAGCGAACTGGCAGCGGAGCTGCAAGCCAACGGATACGGCATTCTCTGTCTCACGCCTTCCAGCATTGCAGCGCCTTGGGTCCTTTTCGAGGCTGGGGCGCTTTCGAAGACAGTGTCGGACGCCCGTGTCATACCCTACCTTTTGTGCCTTACGCCAGTCGACCTGACTGGGCCTTTTGCCCAATTCCAGGCCATTCTTGCTAGCCGCGATGATACACTACGGCTAATCTCGGCGCTGAACTCAGCCCTTGGTCCCGCTCGCATCACAGACAATCAGCTCGCGGACACCTTCGATCTTTGGTGGCCCCGGCTCAACGCCCGACTCGAGGCAGCGACTCAGATCGGTAGGGACGTTGCGATACTTCCTCGGCGCCCCTTGGATGAGATGGTCGCCGAGCTCTTGGACCTCACTAGGGCGCAGACAAGGCGACAACATCGGGACGAGCAGCTGCTTCAATTGTCAGACACACACGATACTGATATTCTTGCTGAGGCTCAGGCGTTTCTCAATGCTCACGAAGAGTTTGCCGACCCGCGACCCTCCCTACCGCCAGCGCCGGTTCTACGTCGCGGTATGCGGCTTTCCCATCCTAAGTTCGGTCCCGGTCGTGTCATCTCAGTTACCAGAGAAGCCCTTCTCGGTGATCAGCTTGCGAGTGTCAAGTTTGATGATTCGGACATGGGCACCAAGCGGCTTTACGTACGCTACGCGAACTTGACTGTGGAGTCCGACGGCGCATCACCCGCGCCCAAAGATGCCACCTAACTAGCGCATGCACCAGACGTGGCGCGGCCATTGCCTTGCCTTGGACACAGATTGGTCCCACTTTGGCGGATAGTTCCCTGTTCTGTGCCGCGCCACGCAGGTGATGCGCGGGTGTTAGACATCCAAGGAGCCATTTCTAGTAGTATGCGACCACCGCTCCTTTTCTCCCTTGGCCTTCTGGGACTCCTTTCGTGCCATCCTCCGGCTTGGCGTCCCCCTTTGGTCCCTCGCCCCCTTCCCGACCGGGCGGCTCTCGTGGGCCGTGTTCTCGATGGAACGACCGCCCATCCACTGCATGGGCCCACAATTCGCCTCCTGACTCCTTGCGGAGAGACGCCCTGGGCGGTCGACACAGCTGACGCTTCGGGAAGCTTTAGCTTCGAGGACCTGACCCCCGGATCATACGAGTTGCAGGTCATCTATATTGGCTATCGACACATCCGGGTGCCCATTACGCTGACCCCTGGAGTGTTGGATACAATCCGATTGGCCGTGACTCCTGGCCCTGTCTACTGTTCCCATTGTCGGCCCTTGACGGCCGGACAGTACTAGGCCACCGGTTCACTTGTGGATGTCTAACTAGCGCATGCACCAGACGTGGCGCGGCCATGGCCTTGCTGGGCGGACAGAGTGGGCTCAGTGTGGTGGATAGTTCTCTGTTCTGCGCCGCGCCACGCAGGTGATGCGCGGGTGTTAGGTGGCGCTACCTCTACTCGAGAGGCCTCAATGCGGACCCCAATCAGCTGGCGCGCGCTGTTCGCCGTAGGTAGCCTCCTAGCGTGTGCCCCGCCGGTAAGTGGCCCCGCGGCAAGCCTCTCCGAGCGCAATACTCCGGCGTTCGCGAAAGCGGCCAGCCTTCACGCCACCGAAATGGCCAGCCTTCCCTCCTCCGCTTCCGCGGGTCTTTGGGTTGTGGAGGATTCCCAGGGCAACCTGGTCGCCTCCGGAGTCCTCAGAGCCTTTCCGACCACCATCAGTTCCGAAGACTACGGGACGGTCGTTCCTGGTGCGGCGGGTCTGGTGGCGCGGGAATTCGGCTTCGCCCGTACGACGGCTACCTGGTCGCACCCGGCCCTGCGCGTCGCGTACGTTACACTCGGGAGCAGTTCGTAATCACATGGTGGCGAGCAGCTTTGTGAGCGCCACCTAACAAGCGAATGCACCAGCCGTGGCGCGGCCGCACTGTGCTTCCGGGCGGGCAGTTGCCCTTCCTTGTCCGACATGTCAGTGTTCAGAGCCGCGCCACGCAGGTGATGCGCGGGCGTTAGGCCGCTGAGTAGGCGCTACACCCCGTCGTGGCCCCGCGGTCCTTGGAGCTCGTCATGACACAACCGGTCCGCATTATTCGCCCTCGCTGGGCTGCCCTGGCGCTGCTTGCCGCAGCGGCGCTCACAGCCTTCTATCCGGCGCTAGAAGTCGGAGTAGTCCCTGGGGCCGGAAATCATAGTTTCCTCATGTATCGTCTCGTGCCAGCCATCGCAACTCTTTCCGCCGTCCTACTCGCTACCAGGATGCGGGCTACTTGGATCATCTTCCTTGGGCGCAGCGCCGCCTCCGTATTCATCCTAGTTGCCGCTCTCGAGATGTGGGAACTGCGGTATTCCTTTGCGGGTGCTCGCGGCATCCTGGCCACGATTGCCGCCGTCAGCGCCCTAAGCGCCATGGTCGCACTCATGCTGCTGCCCGGCACTCTCTTCGACATTACCATCGAGGGGAGTTAACCTTGACTTTGTACGTGGTCAGCGGCCTAACTAGCGCATGCACCAGACGTGGCGCGCATCGCCTTGCGCCGAGTCGAGACATAGCTCACTTTGGCGGACAGGTCCGTGTTCGTCGCCGCGCCACGCAGGTGATGCGCGGGTGTTATCGGGCAGAAGTAGAGCCATAACACTTGGGAATCCGGACCGGAACTGGTCGGGCGGTGTTCATGGGTGGGGTCAACAGCGGATCGCCGTAGCGTCCGCCTTTTCTTTGCCCTGGAGTCGCCGAGGCCGATCTCGGCCCTGCCGGCGCGTCACCGTT
>JANOFA010000212.1:0-2022 GCA_031413355.1 Gemmatimonadota bacterium
CGCCATTCAAGAAGACGGGTGTGGGACGCTTCTACCTTACGCCGACCGGCAATGATCCCGCGACGCTGCGGGAGAACAATCGCGCGTCGGTGGCCACCACGGCGATCCACGAGGGCTTTCCCGGCCACGACTGGCACTTCAAGTACATGACCCGGCATGCGAAGGAGATCAGCAACATCCGCTGGCTCACTCCCGGCGCCGTCGAGGACAGCTCCTCCATGTGGGAGGACTCGATGGCCGTGGAGGGCTGGGCGCTCTACGCCGAAGAGTTGATGGCGCAGCCGGTGGCGGGGCGGCCGCACGGGTTCTACACCGCGGCGGAACATCTTTACGAGCTGCAGGGACAGCTGCTGCGCGCGGTGCGGGTGCGGGTGGATGTCGGCATCCACACTGGACGGATGACATTCAATGAAGCGGTCGACTATTTCGTCGAGCATGTTTCGTTCTACCCCGGGGCACGCCTGGCGGCGGCCAGCGACCCCACCGCCCGAGCCATCACCGAGGGAGCGCAGCGCGCCTTGTATCGCTACTCCAAGTGGCCCACCCAGGCGATCACCTACCTCCTGGGGAAGTCCGCCATCCTCGACCTGCGCGACGCCGTCAAGCTGAAGGAGGGGGCGGCGTTTTCCGCCCGCGCCTTCCACGAACGGCTCATGCGGATGGGCACCATTCCCGCTGGCTATTTTCGCGACGAGTTTCTGGCGGGCACTGTCTGATTCCCGTGCACTTCGGTTCCCCGGTCCCGCTGCCGATAGCAGAGGCAGACGCGGCAACCGGAGGCACCAATGGCGTCACCTTGGGAGGCAGAGAAGGTCGAGGAGGAGTGGAGCGATCGGGAGGCGTGGCGGGGCGATCGCTATCCCGACATGACCGAGCGGTGGACGGACGAGGAGTCGCCCGCGCCTGACGCGTCGACGGACGACGATCAGGGCGGCGGTTCCTGGCGTGCCGAACTCCCGGTCGAGGACTGGCCGGAGGAACTCGCCGGACCGGAATACTGGATGTACAAGAACATGGGACGGCAACCGCCCAGTTGACTGGACGCTGGAGGTAATGGCTGTCATTCCGAGGAGCGCAGCGACGAGGAATCCCTTGAGGCCGGAGCCGAGTCCAGGGTTCGGCTCCGGGGCAGAGTGATCCCTCGCTCCGCTCGGGCTGACAAACAACTGCCTTCCGCCCCATTCCCTTTCTGCCACCTGCCACCTGCCACCTGCCCCCTGCCACCTGCCACCTTCAATACGCCATCCCTGCCTGGAAATACAGCGACCCGCGCTCCTCTGACTGAGCCCAGCTGACGCTGACCGTGTTCCCCCGACCGAGGAAGCCGAACCAGAGCCCACCGCCATACGCCCCATGCCAGGTGTCTGAGGATTCGCCATCGAGAAAGACCCGGCCGATATCGCCGAGGCCGTGGATACCCCACACCCCAGGCACCACGAAGCGGAACCCGCCGAAGGTGAGCCGCAATTCGGCGCTGCCCCAGACCGCCGCATCGCCCCCGTAACGATTCTCCCGCCCCAGCCGCACCGTCCTCGCGTTACCGATGTAGGCCGCCTCGGCATAGGGCGCGGTACCAAGCACCTGTTTCCCTCCCACTCGCAGTGCAAGCACCGGCTGGGTGGGGAAGTGCCGCGCACCGAGGTAGGTAGAGGCGCTGCCATGCACCTCTGCGAAGGTGGAACGTACATCCCACAGCTGCGGCACAATCGATGTTCCGGCTTCCAGCACGACACCGCGCGTCGCGTTGCCCGGGGTGTCACGCGTATCCACCAGCAGGTTGGCCCGGGCGCCCACCAGACCGAAGCGACCCGAGCCATATGGGCCGGACTGGTTGATGAACCGGTTGCCGGACCTTGTATCGGTGTATTGCACCATGGGGCCGGCGGCCAAGGTGGTGCGGGAGGAGAGCGGGACGACGAGCGACGGCTCGAAGCGCAATTCGAGTTGCCGCACCCGGTAGAAGGTCGACGAGTTGCTGATCACGGTCTCGTTGCCGAAACCGTGAAAGCGGATGGTCTCGAT
>JANOFA010000213.1:0-2152 GCA_031413355.1 Gemmatimonadota bacterium
CGGAAGCAGCGCGGTCTGCTGCTGGACCAACCCCACGGCGCGGTGTTCTCCGTCGCCTTCAGTCCCGACGGCCGCACCCTCGCCTCGGCGAGCGAGGACCACACCGTCGCGCTGTGGGATGTCGCGAGCGGGAAGCCGCGCGGCGCACCCTTTCTCGCACCTAGCGGCATCGTGAACAGCGTTGCGTTCAGCCCCGACGGCCGGACTCTCGCCGCAGCGACGGAGGACAGCACGGTCATCCTGTGGGACATGGCGCGGCAGCGAGCAGCCCCCGAGTTGCTGCGCGGACACAGCGATGTCGTCGCCCGCGTCTCGTTCAGCCCCGACGGCCGGACCCTCGCCTCAGCCAGCTGGGATGGCAGCGTCGTCCTGTGGGACGTCCCGAGCCGCAGGCAGCGTGGCGTATCACTGCGGGGACACGCCGGACCAGTCCTCGGTGTCGCCATCAGCCCGGACGGCCGGACACTTGCCTCGGCAGGTGAGGACGGCAAGATCGGCCTGTGGGACGTCGCCGGTGGGCCGCGGTCTGGCGAGCCACTGCGGGGGCACACCGCCCGGGTCAACGGTGTTGCGTTCAGCCCCGACGGCCAGACGCTTGCCTCGGGCAGCGATGACAGCACAGTCATCCTCTGGGACATCACCAGCCGCCAGCCGCGGGGAGCGCCGCTGCGGGGCCACACTGAAGCCGTCCTCGGCATCGCATTCAGTCCCGATGGCCAGCTGCTCGCGTCATCGAGTCTGGATGGCTCGGTCATCCTCTGGGATGTCGCCCGCAGGGAGCAGCTCGGTGAGCCGCTGCGCGGGCACCAGGCCGGCGTCAACAGCGTCGCATTCAGCCCCGACGGACTGAGGCTCGCCTCGGCGAGCGACGACGCCACGATCAACCTGTGGGACGACCTTCGTGGCGTGCACTCCGGCGTATCCAGGCCCGGACACACCAGCGCCGTCCTCGGCGTGGCGTTCAGCCCCGACGGACAGACGCTCGCCTCGGCGAGTGAGGACAGCCTGGTCGTGCTGTGGGATGTCCGGCCGAATCAGACCGGAGCCCACCCGCTGCTGGGCGACAGGAGCTCCCTCTCCAGCGTCGCCTTCAGTCCCGACGGCCAGACGCTCATCTCAGGCAGCTCGATTGGCAATGTCATCCTCTGGGATGTCGTGCGCCGGCGGCGGCTCGGCCCGCCTAACCGGGGACACACCGGTCCGATCTGGAGCGTCGGGTTCAGCCCCGATAGCCAGACGTTCGCCTCGGCCAGCGGCGACAGCACGATCATCCTGTGGGACCTCGCGCGCCGGGAACAGCGGGGACAGCCGCTGCGCGGACACACCGGTGCGGTCCTGAGCGTCGCGTTCAGCCCCGACGGCCAGACCATCGCCTCCGCGAGCAGGGACAGCACGGTCATCCTGTGGGACATCGCGCCGGGATCCCTGCTTCGCCGCGCCTGCGCCGTTGCCGGCCGCAACTTCTCGCTGGCCGAATGGCGCCAGACCTTCGGCGACACACCGTACCGGCGGACCTGCAGTGAATGGCCCGCGGGAGAAGGCGCGCCGGCCAGCGCGCCATTGGGCGGTGGCCGATGAGCACTCCCGTCATCTTCCTCGCCTTTGCCAACGACGCCGACGCGCACCTCGACCTGCTCAAGGCCGAGAGCAAGAATGTCTTCAGCGCCCTGCGCGACCTCGACCGGCAGAATTTCGTCAAGGTGCACCGGGAGGAGAGCGCCGACGTCGCGGACTTCTTCGACACCGTGAGTTCCTTCAATGACCAGCTGGCGATCTTTCATTACGGTGGCCATGCCGACGGGATGACGCTGCGCATGGAAGGCGGGGCGGCGCATGCGGGGGGCATCGCGGGACTGCTGGGCGAGCAGGCCAACCTGAAACTCGTCTTCCTCAATGGCTGCGGCACCCGGCCGCAAGTGCAGACCCTGCTGGCCGCGGGGGTGAAGGCCATCATCGCCACATCGGTGCCCATCCGCGACGACAAGGCGACGGAGTTCGCCGCGCGATTCTACCAGGCGCTGGCCAGCCGCCGCACCATCGGCCAGGCCTTTGCCCTGGCGCAGGCCTTCCTCCAGACCAAGTACGGCGACGTCCACGAGATCGGGATAGCGAAAATGCGCGGCGTGGACATGGGGGCGGCGTCCGCACCGGG
>JANOFA010000214.1:0-2936 GCA_031413355.1 Gemmatimonadota bacterium
GTCCTGGTCGGCGTCAGGTGTGGATGACACGGCCCATCGAGTCGAGGGCGGCTTCGGCGATGGCCTCGGACAGGGTGGGGTGGGCGTGAATCGCGAGATCGACTTCCTCCACCGTGTATTCGTTTTCCCGAGCCACGGCCAGTTCGTGAATCATCTCGGAGGCGTGGCCGCCAACGATATGCGCCCCGAGAATCTCGCTGTACTTCCGGTCCCGGATGATCTTGACGAAGCCGTCGGTCTCGTTAGAGGCGCGTGCCCGGCCGTTTGCGCTGAAGGGGAAGCGGCCGACCTGGAAGTCCAACTTCTTCTCCTTGCACTGCTCCTCCGTCAATCCGATGCTGGCGACCTCCGGATGGCAGTAGGTGACGCTCGGGATGTTGTCGTACCGGATCGGATGCGGCTTGTGTCCGGCGATCAGCTCTGCGACAAACGTTCCCTCGCGGCTTCCCTTGTGCGCCAGCATCGGCGGGCCGGCCACATCGCCGATACAGTAGATGCCCGGTGCCGTGGTTTCCAGCGTGGCGAGGTTCACCTTCACCCAGCCGCGGTCCGTCAGTTGCACGCCGGCTTCCTTGAATCCCATATCCTCGGTATTCACCGCGCGGCCCGCCGCCATCAGCACCTTTTCCGCGACGACCGTCTGAGCCTTGCCGCCGACCTCCAGCGTAAGAGTGACACTGTTCTGCCCGACCTCCGCCTTGGTGACCTTGGCCCCGGCGAAGACGTCGATGCCGCGTTTCTTGTAGGTCTTGGCCACCGCGTCGGAGCATTCCGCGTCCTCGATCGGCAGGATGCGCGGCAGCGCCTCGATCAGCGTCACCTTGCTGCCGAACGCGGCGAAGATGTCGGCGAATTCGCAGCCGACCGCGCCGGCCCCGATGACCGCCAGCGTCGCCGGCGCCTGCTCCAGGAAGAGCGCTTCGTCGGAGCTGATGACCGTCGTCTTGTTGATGCCCAGTCCGATCTGCGGAATCCCCTTGACTCTGGAGCCGGTGGCGATGACGATCGCCTTTTTCGCCTCGTGCGTCTCCGCCCCAACCTTCACCTTCTTCCCGGGCAGAAGGCTGCCGGAGCCCTTGATGACGGTGACCTTGTGCTTCTTCATCAGGAACTCGACGCCCCTCGAGTTCTGCTCCGACACCTTGCGGGAGCGTTTCATCGCGACGCCGTAGTGGGTCGTCACGCTGCCGACCTCGATGCCGAGGTCCTTCGCCTCGTGGGCAATGACTCCGGCCATGCGGGCGCTGTGCAGCAGCGCCTTGGTCGGGATGCAGCCGATGTTGACGCACACGCCGCCCAGCTTGTCCTTCTCGATGACGGCGGTGGAGAGCCCGAGCTGGGCGGCGCGGATGGCGCAGACATAGCCGGCGGGACCGCCGCCCAGGACAATCACGTCATAGCTTGCCACGGAAGCCTCGACAAGAAGAAATCAGGATTGGAAACGCACATTGCCTGCCAATCAGCGGCGCGATATCGTCGGTCCGCCCAACCGCCCAACCGCCCAACCGCCCAACCGCCCAACCGCCCAACCGCCCAACCGCCCAACCGCCCAACCGCCCAACCGCCCAACCGCTACCACACCAGCGCGAGCGGATTCTCCAGCATCAGCTTGAGCGTCTTGAGAAACGCTGCGCCTGTCGCCCCATCGATGACGCGATGATCGCAGGAGAGGGTGACCCGCATCCGCCGCCGCACAACCACCTGGCCGTCCTGCACCACCGGCTTCTGTACCGTGCCGCCGACGGCCAGAATGCCCGCTTCCGGCGGATTGATCACCGCCGTGAACTGGTCAATCTCGAACATGCCGAGATTGGAGACGGAAAAGGTACCGCCGGTGTATTCCTCCGGGGCCAGCCGGCGCTCTCGCGCCCGCCCGGCAAGTTCGCGCGATTCGGCGCTGATCTGACGCAGCGACTTCTGGTCGGCGTGGCGGATGACTGGCGTGATCAGGCCGTCGTCGATTGCGACTGCCATGCTGACGTGCACGTCGTTCCAGTACCGGATCCGGTCGTCCTGCCACCAGGCGTTGCAGGCGGGATGCTGCCGCAGTGCGGCGGCGACGGCCTTGATGATGATGTCGTTGATCGAAATCTTGGTGGCCTTGCCCGCCTCGCTGCGGTCGGCTGCGCTGCCGGCATTGAGCGCCTCCCGCGCCTCCCATACCCGCTCCATGTCGATCTCGCTGGTGAGATAGAACGTCGGCACCGGGCCCATCGACTGGGCCAGCCGCTTGGCGATCGTCTTGCGCAGCTGGCTGAGCGGCACATCCGTGAAGCTGGCGGCGTCACCGCCGACGGGGCGGTGGGCGACGACGGGCATGGCGGGTGCGGCCGCCGCCTGATCGAGGTCCCGCGCGACGACCCGTCCCTCCGGACCGCTGCCCTGGACCCGGGCCAGGTCGACGCCGCGGTCCGCGGCGATCTTCTTGGCGAGCGGAGAGGCTTTGATCCGCCCGGTGATGACGGCCGCGGCCGGTCCGGGGAGAGCGGCGGGTGATTGGGGGCCAGCTGCAACGACGGGAGCAGCCTTCGGCGCCGCAGGACCCGCGGTAGCAGGAGCGCTCGCCGCAACGGGTGCCGCAGCCGCGCTGATCACCTCCCCCGCCTTTCCAATCACACCGACGACCTTGCCCACGGCCAGCGTCGTGCCGGCCGGCACCAGGTGCTTCAGCATCACCCCCGGTGCACGCGCCACGAGATCCATGACCGCCTTGTCGGTCTCGACCTCAGCCAGGACATCTCCGGTGGCGACCGCGTCGCCCTCCTGCTTCTTCCACTCGACGAGGCGACCTTCTTCCATCGTCGGAGAGAGCGCTTCCATCAGGACGTTTGTCGCCATGTGCCTCACCTGGAAGAGCCGTCAGCCATCAGCCATCAGCCGTCAGCCGTCAGCCGTCAGCCATCAGCCATCAGCCATCAGCAAGAACTTCGTTTGCT
>JANOFA010000215.1:0-5133 GCA_031413355.1 Gemmatimonadota bacterium
CCCGCAACAACGCCGGGAGCACGCTGCTGGCCAGCGCCGTCGGGACAAAATACCAGAGTGCATCAGGTAGCGATCGGAGTCGATCAGGGTCCAGGTGGCAAAGGTGAGCAATGCCAGCAGCAGGACGACCGGGACAAAGACACCGGCGATCCGGTCGGCGAGGCGCTGAACCGGGGGTCGGGTACCCTGCGCGTCGCGAACCATCTGGAGGATGCGGGCGAGGACGGAATCGCGACCGACTCGGAGGGCCCGGACTCGCAGAGCGCCAGCCCCATTGAGTGTTCCGCCGACCACATCGTCGCCGGGACCACGGATCACGGGCATCGGTTCGCCGGTCAGCATCGCTTCGTCGACCGCGCTGCTCCCCGAGAGGATGCGCCCGTCGACGGGAACACGCTGGCCCGGCCGGACCAGGACGTCATCGCCCGCGAGCACGGCACTGAGGGGGATTTCCATCTCGACGTCGCCCCGGAGAACCACCGCGGAATCAGGTCGCAGGCCAGCGATCCGGCGGATGGCCTCGCCGGTCTGGTGCTTGGCGCGTTCCTCGAAGTAGTCGCCCAGGACGAGGAAGGCGATGATCCACAGCACCGCCTCGTAGTACACATCCGGTGGAAGGTGATGGGCGATGAACCAGTCGGTGAACAGCGTCGTCGCGGCGCTCAGCAGCAACGCGGCGCCGGTGCCGAGGGCGATGAGCGTGTTCATGTTCATGCCGCCGTGCCGTAGCGCACGCCAGGCCCGGGTGTAGAACTGGCCGCCGGTGAATACCACGACGAGCGGTGTCAGCGCGAGCAGGCTGAAGCGGAGCCAGTCGTGGCTGATCCGGAAGAGACCCGGCCACACCTGTTCGACCGGGGCACTCAGCAGCATCATCGCCCGCATGAACGGATCGAAGCCCGTCATGGGAGTCAGCATCAGCGGCAGCGAGATCACCATGGCGAGGACTGCCGCGGTGAGCGCGACAGCCACCCTGCGACGCAGTGCGGCAATTTCCCGGGCGCGCTGGGTCGTTTCCTCCTGCAGCTCCGCCTCGACTGACCGGTCAGGCGGCGGAATCACTGCGCCGTAGCCGGTTCGCTCCACGACTCCGGTGAGCGTGTGGGGCGAGGTGCGCGCCGGATCGTAGGAGATCGTCGCCGTATTGGTCATCAGGTTCACGCTGGCCGCCGACACCCCGGGAGACTGCTCCAGCGCCCGCTGCACCCGAGAGCTGCAGGCTGCGCAGGTCATCCCGGAAATGCTGAGGGCGACGGCGGGATCGGCGCCGGCCACCACCTCGCCCAAGCTCACCCGAGCACCGCCTCGACCTTGTATCCCGCTGCTTCGATGGCAGCCTGAGCCGGTGCCGCAGCGTCGGGGGCATCCGAGACGAGAAGTTCGGCCCGCCCGATCTGTACCGATTTCACCGTGATGCCGGGAACAGTGGCGAGGGCCTTGTTGACCGCATTCAGGCAATGACTGCAGGACATGCCGGAGATAGCTATGGTGATATTGCGCATATACTTATGTCTCTCTTGCAAGCGATTTTTCGTCTCGCGCCACGATTCATGATAGTATAGGGGTGGGGGGTATGCAACTCAGGGCTGGCGGGAACCCCGTTGAGGGTGGACCCTTACCGGATCCTCCGAGGGCACAGAGCCTGCCTTAGAAAGACAGTATGTCCCTGGCAAATGCCGACTTCCGCCAACTGATTCCGCTGCTCCATCCCCGCACCCGGGTGCAGGATATGGACGTGCTGAAGGCGTGGTACGCGGCGGTGGCGGATGCGCTCCGTCCCGAGCTGTCGGCGGAGTTGTTTGCGCTGTGGATCTACGCCCCGGGCGGGGAGCCGATCCTCATCGAGCCGGAGGCGCTCGAGGCGGATCACCTCGAGGTCCCGCGCGCCGAGCCACTGGCGAACCAGATGTTGCTGGACGACATGGAAGCTCGCATCCGCCGCGCGGGCTACGGCTCCGTCCTCCTCCGTCCGATCCGGCATGGTGGCGAGGACGCCGGGCTCATCCTGCTGGCGTCATTCACGCCGCATATCTACGGGATGCGCGCCGAGGGCCTGCTCGACGCCGCGACGGATGTGATGGGTCCGATGCTCGGACGGGTCACGCGAGCAAGCGTGCCGGTCGAGGAGCTCCCCGGTCACCACCTCCCGCCGCCGGATCAGGAGGGGATGCAGGCGCCGGCCGACGCCGATCGGGATCATGCCCGTGAAGGCGAGCTGTTCGAGGCGCTGGCGGATGCGATCAGCGGAGCCGGCACGCCGCGCGACCTGATGCTCGCGCTGTCGTTCGCCATGCAACCAATCCTCCCGCATGACGCCTACGAACTCCTGATTCCCGACTCCGCCGGCGACCAGTACTACCGGCTGGGGCTGCACGGTCATGGTGTGCTCTGGGGTGAACCGGAACTGGTGGTAACCCGGGACGTGCTCGACCCGATCCGGCTGATCGGTGAAGGGGTGGGTCGGATGATCGCCGATACCGAGGCGTCCGAGGAGACGCGTATCCCGGTGCTGGTGACTGTGCGCGGCGAGGAGGTCGCAAGTCGTTCGCTGATCGCCGTCCCGCTTCGGGTGGTGGAGCGACGGGTGGGATTCCTGATCTTCGGCAGCAGCGGACCCGATTTCTACCACGATGACGACCTCGCGCTGCTCGACCGGGTGGGTGGCCTGCTGGCTACGCGGGTGGACAGCCTGGTGCTCTCGTGGCAGTACAGCGTACTCAAGAGTCAGTTCGACGTGCTGCGCCATATCCCGATGCACCTGGCGCGGGTGGCCGAGCTGCTTGCGGGCACACCGTTTCTCGGCGAGGGGAGCAAGCGCTTCGTCGAACTGGCGGGGGGGGTATTGCCGCTGGTGGCGCTGGAATTCGCGATCCGGCTGGCCGACGAGCAGCGCGTCGCCGTGGTCAAGCCGGGCAGTACCACGGCGCTGGCCGACCTGCCGCAGGAGCCGATCGAGGGAACCGGGGTCGCGCAGGTCGTACGCGGAGAAGTGCCGTTCCTGCTCACGACGCAGGAAGAGGACACCGGCATGATATCGGTGCTGGTCGTGCCGCTCCGAACCGGCGGCCGAATCCTGGGCGCCATGGCGATGACGGCCCAGGGCAGCGCGGTGTTTTCGCGGACCGATATGGCGCTGGCGCAGATGCTCGCCGACCTCGTTGCGCCGCACCTCGATCTGGCGCGACGGGCCGGCGGTCAGGCCCCGCCATTCGTTCCCGGCTGGAAGCGGCCGACGTTCCGGCCGGAGCGGGAGCGGAATTCGGAACAAGGCTGAGCCGGGAGGGTTGTTCAGCGGTCAGCGGTCAGCGGTCAGCGGTCAGCGGTCAGCGGTCGGCAGTTCGCTGACTGCTCAATGCTGAATGCTTCTAACCTCGACCAACCGCCCGCACTGAGCTCGGATGCATCGGCGGCGGTGTCCCTTCCGACGCTCTCGACCAGCGGAAGAACACCACGCCAAACGCGAACCACACCGGCAAGTCTCCCACAATCTTCATGAGCAGTCCCGCCACCTGCTGGTCCTGCTGGGCGGTCATCAGGGTGAAGACCCGCGGTGCCAGCTCGTAGGTGGCGAAGAGCGGATAGTCGGCAAAGGTCAGGAAGGCCGACGGGATGATGGTCGCGATGGTCGAGAGGAAGAGGTAGCCCATCTTGAGTGGCCGGGTGAACCGGCCGTATTCCGGCGACGGCGCCATCGGTGGCCACCAGAGCGCCAATCCCCCAAGCAGCCATGCCATATCGACCAGGAGCGCCCCGACCTGCGAGCTCATCAGGCTGTCCACCACGCCGGGCACGTGGGTGCCGAGCAGCACAACCACGTATAGTGACAGGCCAAGTGCCGGGCGGGCCAGCTGGCGGAGTATTGGCCCAACGCGGGGCGCCGTCGCGGCGCGGCGCAGCACTCCGACCGGCATTCCGAGGATGAAGCAGGGCGGTGCGATCATGGTCAGCAGGATGTAGCTGACCGTGTGCACGCTGGCGAGGTAGCCGGCGCCGAGGGCACCAAGCGGCCAGTCGAGCGAGAGCCAGAGGGACGCCAAGCCGGTAAGGAACCAGAGCGACTCCCGGTGTCCCGCGGCTGGAGCGCCTTGCGATGAGGCCGGCCCCGCCGAACGCTCCAGCCGTCGCACCCACCAGTACCACCCGCCGATCAATCCGACGAAGAGCCACACGCCGGGATAGGCCTTCCACGCCCAGCTCCACGTCTGGCCTGTCGCGGAGCACCACCAGGTCATGACGACGGCCTCATTCGGTCACGGGCCGGATGGGCACCTTGAACTGCAGCCGGCCGGCGCGGGCAAACTCGAGGGTCAGTGTGAGGGAGTCACCGACCACCGGCATGCGCAAAAAATCGGTCAGCATCAGGTGGGTGCCGCCCGGGGCGAGGGCCACCGTACCGCCCGCCGGAATCGGGAGCTGGTCGAGGTGGGACATTGATTGACCGTGGAACATCGCGCCGGCGGCCTCGGGGCTCTCGGCCATGAGCAGCGTGTCCGCGTCGGTGCCGGCGTTGTGAATCGTGAGGTAGGCGGCGCCGCTCGCGAGGGTGATGGGTTCGCGGGCAAAGGCCTCGGTGATCTCGAGCGCGCCGATCTGCGCTCGGGCCCGGATGGGAGCTGGTGGGCCGCAAGCGATCCCCAGTCCCGCAACGCCAAGTATGATCCAGCCCGGCTTCCGCATCAGTTCAGCCCTTCACCAACCGTGGCAGGTCACGCGCCCAATCCTCCTGGCGTATGCCAAAGGGATACACCACGTGAGCGAGATTGTCCCGAGTGAAGGCGATCACGAAGGCGGAGTGGCCGATATCGTAGTTCTTGCCGTCGGGGTTCATCGCCGGCGGTGTCACCCCGATCCGGACCTGCTGGATGGCATTCTGGATGGCGGCGCTGTCACCGGTGAGGCCGATGAAGCCGGGGTCGAAATTGTCGAGCCAGGCCCGCATCGCTTTCGGGGTGTCCCGTGCGGGGTCGATGGTAACGAATACGACCTTGATCTGGCGGGTGACCTCGGGGCCAAGTTTGTGGAGGACGGCCGCGATGTTGGCCAGGTGAACCGGGCAGACATCGGGGCAGTGGGTGTAGCCGTAAAACAGGAGGGTGATATAGCCCTCGGTCTGCGGCTTGAAGTCGAAGGGTG
>JANOFA010000216.1:0-4335 GCA_031413355.1 Gemmatimonadota bacterium
TGATCGCCATGGCTCATCCAGACCGGCGTCTCCTCGCCGGTGCCGAATCCGGTGAACAGCTTGCCACCCTTCACCGTGATCATGGCCCGGCCGTACTCGCGTCGATCGGCCCGCTCCACCTTCCCGCCCGACATCTGGGCCAGCAGCTGCATACCGTAGCACAGGCCGAGCACCGGCGTGCCCAGATCCAGCAACGCCGGCTCGGCGGTGGGGACGTTGTCACCGTACACCGAATTGGGACCGCCCGAGAGAATGATGCCCTGCGGCTGCCACTGCCGGATCCACTCGATGGTGCGCGAGGGGGGATGGATCTCGCAGTACACATTCGACTCGCGCAGCCGGCGCGCGATAAGCTGGGTGTACTGCGACCCGAAGTCGATGATCAGGATGCCGCGGTGATGCTGGGTCATGAATGGTCTTCTTGCCTTTGATGAATGAGCGATGCCGCCCCGCAGGCGACCGGCCTCCGGTCGCCACACGCCACTCGATTCACTGCCGCCTCGCGCCTCGCGCCCAGCGCCTCATCCCTGCCCTTCCCAGCTCGGCTCCGCCGTCTCCCCGGCAAACAGCGACTCCACTGTCTCCCGCCGCCGTACGACGGCCCACCGGTCGCCATCCACCAGCACTTCCGCGGGGCGGGGCCGGCCGTTGTAGGTCGATGCCATCACGAAGCCATATGCCCCTGCGCCGAGCACGGCGAGCGCTTCTCCGGGCGCGAGGCCAGGCAACGTGCGGTCGCGGGCGAGGAAGTCCCCCGTCTCGCAGACCGGCCCGACAACATCCACCACCGTTTCAGCGCGGCTGGCCGCTTCCAGCGCGACAATATCGTGGTACGCCATGTAGTGACTGGGGCGCACCAGATCATTCATGCCGGCGTCCACCAGCACCAGTTCCTTGCCGCCGGAGTGCTTGCGCGACAGCGTCGTGGTGAGCAACAGGCCGGCGCTCCCGACAAGGAACCTCCCCGGCTCCATGACGACCGTGAGCCCGGTCTCCCGCGCAATCGGAAGGATGGCTTCGGCAAACCGGACCGGATCGAGCGGAACCTCGTCCTTGTACCGGATGCCGAGTCCCCCACCGATGTCGAGGTTTCTGAGAGTATCGATGCCGGCGGCGCGGATGCGCTGGACCAGCCCGGTGAGTTTGGTAACGCCCTGGGCGTAGGGCGACGTATCGAGGATCTGGCTGCCGATGTGCATCGCGAGGCTGTCCAGCCGGAGCCGCCCGTGGCGATGCACCGCCAGCGCGAGGTCGACGACCTGATCGAACGGAACCCCGAACTTGATCCCGCCCTGCCCCGTCGCGATGTAGGGGTGAGTCTCGGCGGTGACATCGGGATTGACCCGGATCCCCACCGCGACGCTGCAACCCATGCGATTCGCGATTGCGCCAAGCTTCTCGAGTTCGTCGGCCGACTCGAGATGAATGTGGCCGACACCGGCGGCCAGCGCCGCCTCGAGTTCCGCCGGTGACTTCCCCACCCCGCTGAACACGATCCGCTCGGCGGGATACCCCGCCGCGAGCGCCCGCTGCATCTCGCCGCCCGAGACGATGTCCGCTCCAGCGCCGAGATCACGGAAGACCCGCAGCACGGCGAGATTGCTGTTGGCCTTGACCGCGAAGCAGATCCTGTGCGTCACGGCGGAGAGCGCATCGTCCAGCCGCGCGTATTGCGACCGGATCACACCGGCGTTGTACACGTAGACGGGTGTGCCAACCGCGTCCGCAATCTCGGTCAGTCGAACGCCGCCGAGGTAGAGCGAAGCTCCGCGCCGCTCCAGACCCGCGTCGGCGAACAGCGCCGCCCGGAACGGCGCGAGACCGGCCGGGCCCTCCGTCCTCCGCCCCCCGGATACATCCGTCATCAGTAGGACCTCGCCCACACCGCTTCCGCGACCGACGGCTTGCCGCACCACATGCAGGTGACCGGCGCCTCGGGCGAGCGGAACTCCTCGTCCGGCAGGCAGCGGATGGTGGCCTTGGTCTGCTCCTTGATGTCGGTCTCGCAGGCGGCCTCACCACACCAGCCACCGTAGGCAAAGCCGCCATCACGCTCGAGGAAGTCGAGGAAAGACGCCTTGGTGATGCCCCGGATGGTGTTCTGCTCCCGCCGCAGGCGGGCGGCGTCGAGCAGTTCCTGCTGCATGGCGTCGATCTCGATGCGAAGCGTCTTCCCCAGCCCCTCGGTCGGGAACGACATCTTCTTCCCACCGGTCCGGCGCGCCAGCATCACGGTCCCACCCGCAACATCCCGCGGGCCGACCTCCAGCCGGAACGGGACGCCACGTCCCTCCCACTCGTAATACTTGGCCCCGGGCTTGAGCCCGTCGCGGGCATCGACGTGGGCCCGGATGCCGCCGGCCTTGAGCTCCCGCAGGGTCAGCGTGGCCGCCTTCATGACCAGCTCCCGTTCCTCATCGCTCTTGTAGATCGGCACGATCACGACCTGGTACTGGGCCAGGCGGGGCGGCGTGATGACGCCGTTGTCATCGCCGTGCGTCATCACCAGCGCGCCGACCAGGCGGGTCGAGACGCCCCATGACGTATTCCAGACGTAGGCCAGCTGGCCATCGGCGCCCTGGAAGTTCACGTCGAAGGCCTTGGCGAAATTCTGGCCGAGGTTGTGACTGGTGCCAGCCTGCAGTGCCTTGTTGTCCTGCATCAGTCCCTCGATGCAGTAGGTCCGGAGCGCGCCGGCGAACCGCTCGCTGTCGGTCTTGCGGCCGGTGATAACCGGCATCGCCATCCACTCTTCCGCGAAGGTGCGGTAGACCTGCAGAATCTCCAGCGTAAACGCCTCAGCCTCGGCCTCGCTCGCGTGCGCGGTGTGACCTTCCTGCCAGAGGAACTCCGCCGTGCGGAGGAAGAGGCGGGTCCGCATCTCCCAGCGCACCACGTTGCACCACTGGTTCATGAGCATCGGCAAATCCCGATGGCTCTGGATCCACTTGGCGTACATCGAGTAGATGATGGTCTCGGAGGTCGGCCGGATGACCAGCGGCTCCTCCAGCTCCTTGCCGCCACCGTGAGTGACGACCGCCAGCTCCGGCGCAAAACCCTCGATATGCTCCGCTTCTTTCGCGAAGAAACTCTGCGGGATCAGCAGCGGGAAGTAGGCGTTCTGCACGCCCCGGTCCTTGAACATGTCGTCCAGCGCGCGCTGCATCTGTTCCCAGATCGCATAGCCGTTGGGCCGGATCACCATGCAGCCGCGTACCGGGCTGTAGTCGGCCAGCTGCGCCCGCATGATCACTTCGTTGTACCAGGCGCTGAAATCCTGCGCGCGGGTGGTCAGCTTCTTGTCGTCGGCCATCGGGGAGGAGCCTTCAGTCGGGTGAAGCGATCAGCGATCAGCAATCAGCAGTCAGCGTTCAGCAACAGGTCGTTGGCCGCTGGCAACTGCATTCGGGCGAGCAGTTCCGCTCTCAAGCGGTCGAGTGGCACCGCCACTAGTGTCTTCAGCTTCAGATCCTTCAACTGTACCTCGCGCTTGGCGCGGTCGTCGGGACCAATCACGACAGCGAAGCGGGCCTGGCGTGCGTCGGCCAGTTTGAGCTGTTTGCCAAGGCCTTCATCGCGCAGGGAGAATTCCACGCGCACTCCGGCGTCCCGGAGCTCGTGGGCGATCCGCAGCACATGCGGCTGATCGTCCGGCGTCACCCCCGCCACGAACGCATCCACGGTCGCCGACGCCTCAGGAGCCAGGCCACGTTCCTTGAGCAACTCCCCGAGCACCACGTCGCCGGTCGCGAAGCCGACCGCGGGGAGATCGACACCACCGAGCTGGTTGAGGAGGCCGTCGTACCGACCGCCACCAGCGATGGCACGGAGCGAGCGGCCGGCATCGAACAGCTCGAACACCGAGCCCGTGTAGTAGGCCAGCCCGCGGACGATACTCAGGTCCACGTCCACGAAGTTCGCTACCCCCATGGCCTCAAGCGCCCGCAGCACTTCGCCCAGGGGAGCGCCAGCCTCCACTCCGCCATCGACCGCAGCGAGGGCCTCACGCACTGCAGGCCAGCCTCGCAGTGCGGCCACCTCCAGCACCCGGGTCCCGACGCCGGTGGCGAAGCGCGCGTCGCGCCCCTCGCGAAGCCCGGTCACCTGCTCCGGCTTCATCCGCTCCAGCTTGTCGATCACGCCGTAGGCCAGCGGCAGGTCCGCGGCGGGGACCCCGGCGCCGAGCAACAGGGCCTGCAGCACTCGCCGGTCGCTGAGTCGGACGCGGACCGCGTCGGCCCCCAACCCGAACTCCCGCATGGAATCGATTGCCAGCGCAATGATTTCCGCATCTGCGAGCGGTCCCGGCTCGCCGATCAGGTCGCAGTTGAGCTG
>JANOFA010000217.1:0-1485 GCA_031413355.1 Gemmatimonadota bacterium
CAGAAGCCACGCAGACACTGGAGGAGATGATCCTCGACTACCCCACCAGCGCCCTCGTGCCGCAGGCCCGCCGGCTGCTGGATCAGAGTCGCAACGCAGTGCCGCGGACATGAGGCGGCGAGACCTGTTCCGGGCATCGTCCGCAACCCTGATAGCGCTGGGCGCGCCCGGGGCCGGCGTCCTGCGTGGCGCGTGGCCGGCGTGGCTGGAACTGGTCGATCGCACGGCGTCACCCTGGCTGCTGCTGCCGATGGATGACGGCCAGTCCGATCACCTCAAGGCCTACGGAGTCACATTCCGGGTGCTGCAGCGCGGCGGACGGGCGGAGTGGTTCCTCAATCATCGGGGCGGGTCCTTCCTCGTGCCGGGCGACCACGCCACTACCCGGGACGCGGCGCTGGCCGGAGTCAGCTCCGAGCCAGTGAGCGAGGGGCAGCTGATCGACCTGCGGGCGCAGTTGAAGCAGGGCAATACCGATGCGGTGCCACTGGAGAAGCCGCCCAAGGTGGCGGTGTACGCCCCACCCAACGCCTCGCCGTGGGACGATGCCGTCACCATGGTGCTGAACTATGCCGGCATCGAGTTTGACAAGGTGTGGGACGCCGAGGTCGGCAGCCAGGGACTGAAGAAGTACGACTGGTTGCACCTGCATCACGAGGATTTCACCGGCCAGTATTCCAAGTTTTTCCTGAACTACTCCGGCGCCCCGTGGCTGGCCGACATGGTGCAGCAGAACCAGCGGGTGGCCAAGGCGCTGGGCTATCCGAATGTGCCGGCCGCGAAAAAGGCGATCGCCAACGAAATCCACGAGTTCGTCGAGCGAGGCGGGTTTCTCTTCGCCATGTGCACCGCGACTGAGACGCTGGACCTGGCCCTGGCCGCGACAGGGGTCGATATCGCCGCGGCCTACGCCGATGGGACGCCGATCGACCCGGAGGCGGCGCGGAAGCTCGACTGGGACCATGCCCTCGCCTTTCGGGACGCCAGGCTCGAGCTCTCGCCCAACGTACCGGCGTTCTCCGATATCGACGGACATCAGGTGAACAGCCTGGACCGGCGCCAGCCGCTCGGCGCCTTCAAGCTGTTCAACTTCAGCGCGACGATCGATCCGGTGCCCACCATGCTGGTGCAGAATCATCGCGATGTGATTCCCGACTTTTACGGCCTGACCACCTCGTTCAACAAGCGGACGCTCAAGTCGTCGGTCACGATCCTGGCGGATGAGCCGGGCGCACCCTGGGCCAAGTACATCCACGGCGAGCTGGGGCAGGGGACCTGGACGTTTTACGGTGGGCACGATCCGGAGGACCCGCAACACCAGATCGGCGACCCGCCGACCGATCTCTCGCTCCACCCGCACTCGCCGGGCTACCGGCTGATCCTGAACAACGTGCTGTTCCCCGCCGCCGAGAAGAAGAAGCAGCGCACCTAGTTTGGGCGCCGCCACGCGGCGCCCGTCGCGAGAACTCCGCTTCGCGAGCATCT
>JANOFA010000218.1:0-2959 GCA_031413355.1 Gemmatimonadota bacterium
CAGGGACAGCTGATCACCACGCTGGAGATCAAGGTCGATGGCTCGCGCAAGCAACGCGCGCGCGGCTTCCTCGGAGATAGTCCTCTGAGATGCATCGTCAATGTGAGTCATCAGAGTCTCTCCAAAGGAATGCGCCCTAACGTCCGCGCATAAGCTGCGAAGCGCGGCGGCACCGCGCCAGTCCTGACACTGCTCGTGGGCCGCGCTTCGACAGCTTCATGCGCTGGTTAGACCACAAAGCGGCACACCTATGGGCGCGGGCGGGAAGCCGGCGCCTGGAGCGACTCGGCCGCAACGCTCAGACTTTCCCACCACTCTACTGTTGCAAACGCCCGGACTGTCCGCAAGGCCGGGAGAATGCGGCGTTCGCCACGCCGAAGGGCGATTCTAAATGACTTAAGTTCCCCTTGAATAGCCGGAACCTTGAGGTCGCTTGAGTACCCGCCTCTTCGAACATGGGCCAGGTGAGTCAGCCAGTCAATCGGATTGGAGAAACGTTTGTGGAGCTTGTTCCTGTGACAAGTGCGACACAGCATATACTCCGCCGGCGGATTCCAACGGTACGGTTGTGAGTAGTCTTCACCGTGAGGCTCAACGGCGGCGTCAGGGTCGGCGCAGATCGAGCACGGTCCCGGTCGCTGGGCGAGGGTGCCGGCGGCCTTCAAACGCTCCCGCTCGAGGTGCTTTGCCCAGCGTTCAGGCCAAGGATAGCCATTGTACCAGCCCCCCATCGGATCACTCCTCCTACATGGCTTTGTGGTCTAACACCCGCGCATCACCTGCGTGGCGCGGCGAAGAACAGGGCACTGTCAGCCAAAGTGAGCTAAGTCTCGAACCGGCGCAAGGCGATGCGCGCCACGTCTGGTGCATGCGCTAGTTAGGCCCCACCTACTTGACAACATCATACTGAACCGCCAGAGTCCGTTCGATGGCGACCTGCCGGATGAGCCGGCTCCCTGCTGCGTAGGTTATCACGAGCGTGTCAGAGCCTTTCCAAGCGATTCTGACGTCAGGACCTCCACTTGGGTTGCGAGCGACGGTGGAGGGGTGCGGGGCGTCAGCCGCAAACACATTCCCCGCCCACTCTCCCAGCTCCTCATCAGGGTCCAGAACTGAAACATGCGTAGCGAAAGTGGTTGTCGCACCGCAGCTGCGCACAAAGACGACGGCCTTTAGGTGTCCAGACGGGGACGTCGCAGTCGCAAGCGGGATATTGTCGCACGGCATGAATTCCCAGCGGCTGACGAGCGCTATGAGAACCAGGACTGTAGCCGCCGCGATGAGCACCCAGCGTGGAATCCACATGTATGAAGCGTTCTCTTGTGGGGCCTAACACCCGCGCATCACCTGCGTGGCGCGGCGCGGAACAGGGACCTGTCCGCCAAAGTGGTCCAATTCTCGACCCGAAGCAAGGCCATTGCCGCGCCACGTCTGGTGCATGCGCTAGTTAGGTGGCACTCTTCGAGCAACCCTGATGCAGAGCCGTGGCATGCAGCCCAATTGGGCAAGGCCTGATCCCGGAAGAGTCACATCCTGCAGCTGCCCAAGTGTTCTATTACCGTGACGCGACGCTCGTGACCGCAGTACTAGCCCTCGTGTCGAGAGCGCACCCAAAGCAACAAGTGGCACCGCGCCCGCTGGGAGTCACCGGAGCACCGTCAATGTACACGCTGACTTCACTGACACGAATGCCCGCTAGTACCGTGCTCGGGAGCGCGTCCGGTGGACTAGTGGGGGAGGCACATGCGGACAGGGCGCCTAAAGCTGCCACCAGGGAAAGATTGCGGAGCCGCATCGGATAGTCCTGAAGTGGGGATACCGATATGACGACTAGGACGCTGGTCTCAAGCACACGTGGTGGCAGAGACCCAGCGCAGAGCTCGATGCCTGGGGACAACGTCGAAGAGAAGTGCCACCTAACGGACTGGCATAAGCTGCGGGCGGGCGCACTCCTGTGAGTGACGCTGTCCCAGGCGCCGCCGTGCAGTGGTACGAACTGTAACCGTGCTGGACCGGCGGCGACGGCGCCCGCCCGACAGCTTCATGCCAATGTTAGAAAGCGGTCACACCGACGCGCGATTGAACAAAGCACGAACTGCGCGCGCGGCAGCGCCCCACGATCCACTCACCGCGTCGCGCCAGCCGCCATCTCGCCTGCGGTTGGCGACTGTGGGGCGCCCCGCGCCAACACTGCGGCCAGCCCGAAAGGTCGTTCACCATCTCCACGCGGTTCCCACACTGCAACTGGATTCCGCTTACTAACGCCCGCGCATCACCTGCGTGGCGCGGCGCAGAACGGTAGACTGTCCGCCAAGATGGAGCCACTCTCCGCTCCAAGCAGGGCCGTGGCCGCGCCACGTCTGGTGCATGCGCTTGTTAGGTGGCAGACGGTGCGCATGACGATGGCCGCAATCCGATCAGCCAAAAGGCGGTCCCAGCCACCAGGCCGCTGAAGGCCCCGATCGCGAGCGCGAAAGGATCGCGCCACCCACCATCGCCTAGGCCGAGGCCAATGAGAGACGCAACCGGCAGGGACCCGAAGAGCGCGGTTCCGATGACCGCGAGCGGCCCTCGGCGCTGGACGGAGCGAAAGCCAAGCAAGTAGATGACGACTTCGGCGACGTAGGCGATCGGGAGCCCGAAGAACGCCAAGTAGAAGAGTCCATCAGATGCCGCAGGAAAGTTGAGAGGCTCGGCTCGGGCTTTGGCAAAGTAGACTACAGCCGCGGCCCAGTACGCGAGTACAGCGAGCGGTGGAGTCACGATTAGGGCCCATCGGATGCGTGGCGTCATGCTCGAGTCTCCCGATGTCTGCCACCTAACGGCTGCGCATAAGCTGCGAAGCGCGGCCTCGCCGCGTCAGCCCTGACAGTCGCCGTGGGCCGCGCTTCGGCAGCTTCATGCGCTTGTTAGGGCGCATTCGGGGCGAAGGTAAGCGTGTCCCCTCGGACTGGGGATG
>JANOFA010000219.1:0-3321 GCA_031413355.1 Gemmatimonadota bacterium
CAGGGACAGCTGATCACCACGCTGGAGATCAAGGTCGATGGCTCGCGCAAGCAACGCGCGCGCGGCTTCCTCGGAGATAGTCCTCTGAGATGCATCGTCAATGTGAGTCATCAGAGTCTCTCCAAAGGAATGCGCCCTAACACCCGCGCATCACCTGCGTGGCGCGGCGATGAACACGGACCTGTCCGCCAAAGTGCGCTATGTCGCGAACCGGCGCAAGACGCTGCGCGCCACGTCTGGTGCATGCGCTAGTTAGGTGCCAGTGAGCCCAGGTGGGCTGTTGCGTACCTTAATGGCATCGTAGCACCCGCCGCAGACAAGCACAATGCGAGGCTGATCCGCCTCTGGCAGGTCGTCCCATGACGTGAGGTGCGACACAAGGGCATTGCAGCGATGACACCACGCGTCTGGGCGAGCGGACGGGGAGTCGTCGCCAGTTATGAACCCCAGCCCCGTTCCTTGTGACAAGTGCTCGCATACGTAGCATACCTCGGAAAGACCATGGGTCCCGCAACGGATGAGTTCGGCGCCGTCACTGGCCTTCCGACCCGTCGCGTCCGCCAGGTCCATGATGTGCCCAGGGCCGAAGTTGACGTGCTGCCCCTCTTTCAGGGCACCGGGAGTATGCGGTGTGTTCGTCAGCACGCCGTGAAAGACAAGGCCATCCTGCGAGAGTAGCTCGACCCACATGAACTCCCCGTGCTCACCAGCGGCCTCGACCCCGGTATTGCGGATGAGGAATGGTACCTTGGCCGCGACGGGCGGATCTGCCCACTCGTCCGGATGGGATCGATCCCAAGCACTCGGAAGCCAGTAGATGCCGTCCCCAGCGGCAAAGAGGTCCTCGGCGCTCTCCAATGTCCAGCCTTGCCTGGCAAGGTCGGCGAGTTGGGCAGGGGAAAGTGGGGGAGTGGTCATCTGGACTCGTTGGCACCTAACGCCCGCGCATCACCTGCGTGGCGCGGCTCAGAAGGATGAACTGTCCGCCAAGATGGGCCAAATGCCTGTCCGGAGCAAGGCTGTGGCCGCGCCACGACTAGTGCATGCGCTTGTTAGGCCCCAACCGACATGGGACCGGGGTCCTAGTGCCTGCCCCTGGCCCGGGGGTGGCGCGTCTCTTGAAAGTCGTCAAAGAGGTCCCGAAAGGGGGCGGCCCAATCGGCGGTGGAGCGCAACACGACGGCGCGGCTTAGGTCGGATGCAAAGGCGAACGCATCAAGTCCTTGGAGCTGACCCAGATGTTCCTTCGCCGTTGCGACTGTCGGGGCGTAGTGGCGACGCATGGTGGGATCGGGCAGATCGGCGACCATCCCCTCCGCAAGCCGGAGATTCTCCTCGTCAAAAAGGTGAAGATTGACGAGTAGGATGGGGCGCTCCAACGCCTCGGCCAGAGTGCAGAAGGTCAGGAGATTCTCGGGTCTGAAGCCCACGATGGTGATATCAGGGTAAGCGTCACTGAGCTCGGGCAGTCCGTAGGTGACCGGGAGTGAGCGCTTGGCAGCCCAACTCAGAAGGTCGTCTCGAAGAGGTTCAAGGGCTGGCAAGGGCATTGGTCGACGGGTCGAGGTTGGGGCCTAACACCCGCGCATCACCTGCGTGGCGCGGCGCAGAACAGAGACCTATAGGCCAAAGTGGTCCAATTCTTAGCCCGGAGCAAGGCCGTGGCCGCGCCACGTCTGGTGCATGCGCTAGTTAGGCGCCATCGCCTAGACTTGTCGGATAACGCGGAGATCAAGCATCAACCGCTGGCCCTTGGCAGTTAAAGTCCAGAAGTGCGCCATTCCACCCTTTGTTGTCTTAAGGTAGCTGACCTCTACAAGGCCGAGCGCGAGAAACTGCACTTTAAGGGTCTCGAAGCAATTGTCGTTGAGCGTGCTGTTAAGGCCTCCGATTCCTCCTCGAGGAAAATACTCCCGCTTAAGACGCAGTTCAACTCCCTGCTCATTGGGCTGAGTCAGCAGAAACGCGCTGATGTGACTGAATACCTCGGACCATGTAGTGTCAACCTTCCACATGCGCTTTCCAAGCGGGCTATCGACTGCGCCGTACACCGTGTAAGGGCCATCGAGCGGGGCAATGTTCGCAATGGGCGAGGGTCTGGCTTCCGCGTTGGCGGTTGCAAGCGCAGCGACGAGGCGTTCATTCTCCTTGCGGAGGTCATTCAAGTCAGAAAGCACTTCCGTTGCAGGCTGCGCTGAGGCGCGCACCCAACCGGTGGCTGGATAGGTCTTGATCGTCTTCGTCAGGCTGAGTGCTACTAGACCGGGAAGGTCTGAAGAGGTCTTCCAGAAACGAACCAATCGGTCGGAAGCTACTTTGGTCCGAAACGCGGCAAGCTTGTCACGCAACTCAGGATCAATGTCGGACTTGCCGACTGGAATCTCATCGGGATCTTCGTGAAGGAAGGCGACTACACGAATACCCCGAGACACGGCATAGTCAAACTCCTGCTCCGTATAGCTGATGCCCTCGCGGGTAACCGAACCATATCGGCCAGCCACAAGGAGGAGGTAGTAGTCGCAATCATCGATGACCCGACGGATAAATGCCGACTGTTCCTCGTCAGCTGAAGGAAATAGCTCCATACCTGCGGGTATGCAGTCCATCTCCATCAGGGTTCGCATGACCAGACGCCGCTCCTCCTTTAGGTCGGCGTACGTTGAACTGAGGAATACCTGATAGCGCTTGTCCATAACCCACCAATGTGATGGCGCCTAACACCCCCGCATAAGCTGCAAAGCCCGCCGAAGTGGGGCAAGGGTGGCCAGGAGGACTCGGCGGGCATTGACAGCTTCATGCGGCAGTTAGGTGGCGTCAATATTGTCTCGGAATGGTCGTGGGAGAGAGCCAGTAGGCCTCGATCCGTAAGGTGCCATCTTCACCAAAGTCGAAGACTTCGCGAAACTCCGGGCGCCCGTCCGAATCAAAACTGAATGCGCCTTGGAAATCGGGAAGCACACCTGCGTTCCAGGCCACGTCGAAGTGACGCTCCACAATCGCGTAGGCAGAGTCCGATATGGGATCGCGAGGGTTCGTGGGGAAAAACATCCAGGGATCAAGTTCTGCTCGAAGCCGATCGCGCACAACAGTATCTGGCCAAGCAATGCGCCAAGGGAAGTCAGCGCGCTTGGTATCGCTCCAACCCGGTGGCAGCGAATCTAGCGAGGAGGTCATCATCGTCCACAGCTCAACACCGATATACACCTCCGTGTCCCAAGGGGAACGGACCGTGTCGGAATCCCCATGGCGAGTAGCCCGAGCCAAACCGGAAGGGAGATCAGCGGTACGTGCGTAGTAGGTGCGTGTCGGTTGGGCCGGGAG
>JANOFA010000220.1:0-13672 GCA_031413355.1 Gemmatimonadota bacterium
CTCACCGAGGGGATAGGCACTGGAGGGGTTCTGGTTGCCACCCTTGTCCTTTAGTGGAATCTTGCTGCCTGTTGGAGAGGGAGGAGATGGAGACGGTGGAGTTGGTGATGGGCCACCACTGCTGTTTGGTTTGTAGCAGTAGTCCGTGCCCGAGCTCGGGAGCGTTCCTTTGCATCCCGGCTTCGGGGTCATCCCCCAGCGGGTCCTGGCCTGCATGGCGGACGCGGAGCGGGAGCTCTACCGCCTCGGGGTTCCGGTCAAGACCCGGCACAACGAAGTGGCACCGGGCCAGTACGAGATCGCGCCGCTGTTCGAGATGAGCCAGCTGGCCAGCGATCACCAGATGCTGACCATGGAGACGCTGAAGCGGGTGGCCCAGCGGCATGGGCTGATGTGCATCCTGCACGAGAAACCCTTCGCCGGCGTCAACGGCTCCGGCAAGCACAACAACTGGTCGATGGCGACGGACCAGGGTCACAACCTGCTGGATCCGCAGGACGACACCCACGCCAACATGCAGTTCCTGGTCTTCCTCTGCGCCGTGATCCGCGCGGTGGACCTGCACGCCGACCTGCTGCGTTCCTCGATCGCGTCGGCGGGCAACGATCACCGGCTTGGTGCCAACGAGGCTCCGCCGGCGATCATCTCGATCTTCCTCGGCGACATGCTGCAGGACATTCTGGACCAGGTGGAGCGGGGCCAGCTCAAGCGGACCCTCAAGGGCGGGGTGATCGATCTGGGCGCCCGCACGCTGCCGATGCTGCCGCGCCATTCCGGCGACCGCAACCGGACCAGCCCGTTCGCCTTTACCGGCAACAAGTTCGAATTCCGCGCGGTCGGTTCGGCGCAGACCATCGCCTGGCCCAACACGGTGCTGAATACGATCGCCGCGGAATCGGTCGACTTCATCGCGACGGAGCTGGAGAAGGCGGTGGGCGCCAACCCGACGCCGGCCAAGGTCCAGGCCGCCGCGATGGCACTGCTCAAGAAGATCGTGAAGCAGCACAAGCGGGTGCTCTTCGGCGGCGACGGCTATTCCGCCGAGTGGCATGCGGAGGCGGAGAAGCGCGGCCTGCCCCACCTGCGCAACTCGGTTGATGCGCTCGCGGTGATGAAATCCAAGCAGAACATCGACCTGTTCAAGAAGTACAATGTGCTGACCCGGCCGGAGGTCGAATCGCGTCAGGCGATCGCCTACGAGAAGTACATCAAGCAGCTCGAGATCGAGGCCGAGACGATGGTCAGCATGGCCCGGACGATGATCCTGCCGGCGGCGCTCAAGTCCCAGGCGGTCGTGGCGCTTGCCGTCAGCACGACCGAGTCAGCCGGGGTGAAGTGCAACGATACGCTCGCGGCGCTCGGCGAGTTCGTGAACCTCGTCTCCCGCTTCCGTGAGTCGCTGGCCGCGCTGGAAAAGGTCGTCAGTCACACCGAGAGCGATCCGGTCAGGCACGCGACGTGGATCCGGGACAGGGTCCGTCCCGCCATGAACACGCTGCGCACCTATGCCGACCAGCTCGAGGCGACGGTGGGCGCGGATCTCTGGCCGATGCCGACGTACCGGCAGCTGTTGTTCTTGAAGTAGCGGCCAGCCGTCAGCCATCAGCTGTCAGCCGTCAGAAAAATGAACGGGAGGACTCCGCGAGGAGTGCTCCCGTTTGCTTTATCGATCATCGCCTACCGCCCGCGACCTCACGGGTTCTCCCGTCTTCATTCTCCGTCCACCGGCCTGGACTTCACTTCGGGTACGGGCCGACCGGCGGTCGGCCCCTACTCTCTTCTCCCCATACCCTACTCTCCGCTCCCCATTCCCTACTCCCTACTCCCAAACACCCCCGGCACCGACGCGACCGCCGTCACCAGCTCCTTGGCGGCGCTGACGTAGGGAAGCAGCTCGGCGAGGCTACCGCGGGAGAGCTTGAGCTTGCCGGTCATGACGGCGAGGAGCGGGGCGACCCGGCCGCTCAGCACGAGTTCCCACGCGCTGGTGCTGCCGCTCAGCACGTAGCGCGCGGCGTCGGCATCCGCCGGGCTCGCCACGCGTGCCACACGACACTCACCATGCCACAGGTCGAAGAACACCTGCTCCGCCGGACCTCCGGTCACATCATCGGGTTGCATTTCGAGCAGGATAGCGCCCTCCCAGGTGGCCGCGGCGGCTCGATAGGCCGGGGCGGCGTTGATCGCCTCGGTGCACGCCGCGGCCCAGGGGGCGGAAAAGACGGGGTGACTCATGGTCCTCCAGAACGTGATCGCGTCGGACTGCGGCGCCCGCGCGTGGCGGCCTCGTTCGCCGGCGTGGGATGCATGAGCTCGTGGAAGGGGGCCCGCTACGCGCCAGCAATCGGGGGCAGGGCCGGCCATTGCTGCGTGACGCAGTGGAAACTGCCGAGGCCCCAGACCAGGTCGCGGGAATCCACCAGCACCACCCGTCGGGAGGGGAAGCAGCGCTGCAGGACGTCCCGCGCCACCGCATCGGTCGCCGGATGGTAGGCGGGGAGGAGGACCAGCCCGTTGGCGATGTAAAAATTGGCGTAGCTGGCGGGAAGCCGCTGCTCCCCCACGTAACTGGCGGGCGGCATGGGGAGGGTGACGATGCGAAAGGGCGCACCGTCCTGATCGCGCATCGTGGCGAGCCGCCGCAGGTTTTCCCGCAGCGGAGCATAGTTGATGTCCGCCGGGTCGTCCTCGACGACGGTCACGATCGTCTCCGGATCGGTGAACCGGGTGAGGTCGTCGATATGGCCGTCGGTGTCGTCGCCTTCGATGCCGTCGCCCAGCCAGAGGATGTGCCGCACACCAAGATAATCCCGCAGCGCCTGCTCGATCTGCA
Source organism: Gemmatimonadota bacterium (assembly GCA_031413355.1). Taxonomy (GTDB): domain Bacteria; phylum Gemmatimonadota; class Gemmatimonadetes; order Gemmatimonadales; family GWC2-71-9; genus JADJOM01. The sequence continues at coordinate 2,834 of JANOFA010000220.1, forward strand.
CCCGGGTCAATGCGGGATTGCGATTGGCATTGAGCAGGCAACTCTCGGTGGTGAGCAGCGTCCCCCGCCCATTCACGTCGAGGCTGCCGCCTTCCATGATCACGCCGGGATGGAATACCTCGATGCCGAACTCGGCGCCGATCCGGGTTGGCACGACGTCATCCGCGTCAAACGGCGGATATTTTCCGCCCCAGGCGTTGTAGCCCCAGTCCACGATCGCCTGTTCGGTGCGCCCTGCCACGGTTCGCTGGATGAAACAGGGCCCATGGTCTCGGCACCAGGCGTCATTGGTGGGATTGTGGTGGAGGAAGACCCGGCCCGGTGCTGCCGGGGGCCGGCCCAGATCGACCGCGACGATGCCCGCGGCACGGAGCCGTGCAGTGACATCAGCCGCCATCGGCGCGCCGGTGATGTTGATGTGTACCTCTTCCACCGCGCTCAGCTGCTTCACGATTTCCACGAAGACGCCAGGGACCGGCGCAAACCGCTCCGGCCACGACGACTCACGATGAGGCCAGCTCAGCCAGGTGCCGCGGTGCGGCGCCCACTCGGCGGGCATGCGGTACCCGAGGGCGGAGGGGGTTGGCTGGGGCATGGTGAAGGTGGGAGTCGGGTGTAAGTGGTGGAAGCCCGCACGATAACTGGTGTTGAATCGCGGGGTGGTGCCGAGTGATATCGGCATGCTCTCGCCGCCTGAATTGCCGCCTACCGCCTACCGCCTCGCGCCTACTCCCTCAATCGATATACCGCTTCGTGATCTCGCCATAGCTGTCCACCCGCCGGTCGCGCAGAAACGGCCAGTGGGTGCGGGCGAAGTCGACGCGGGACAGGTCGATCGGCACGAGCAGGGTTTCTTCCGTGGTGCCGGCCTTCGCGATGATCTCGCCGTTGGGAGCGCAGACAAAGCTCCCACCCCAGAACTCGATCCCCTGGTTGGGTCCTGCCTCGATGCCCACCCGGTTGACTGAGGCGACGAAGACGCCATTGGCGATCGCATGGCTCCGCTGGATCGTCTCCCACGACTGCTGCTGCGCCGCGCCGTACTCCGCCTTCTCCGGTACCAGCCAGCCAATGGCGGTGGGGTAGAACAGGATCTGGGCACCGGTAAGCGCGGTGAGTCGTGCCGCTTCGGGGTACCACTGGTCCCAGCAGATCAGCACGCCGGCCCTGGCGTAGCGGGTGGACCACGAACGGTAGCCGAGGTCACCGGGAGTGAAGTAGAACTTCTCGTAGTAATTCGGATCGTCCGGGATGTGCATCTTCCGGTACTTGCCGAGGTACTGCCCGTCCGCGTCGAGGATGGCGGTGGTGTTGTGATACAGTCCCTCCGCCCGCTTCTCGAACAGCGAGGCGATGATCACGACTTGCAGTTCCCCGGCCACCCGGGCCAGCCGCTCAGTGGTGGGGCCGGGGATCGACTCTGCCAGGCGGAAGAACGCGTGGTCTTCGGTCTGGCAGAAATAGGGACTGCGAAACAGCTCCGGCAGGCAGATCACATTCGCGCCGCGACCGGCGGCATCACGGATCCGCTCAATTGCCCGGGTGAGGTTCTCCTCCGGATCGGCGGACATCCACATCTGGACGAGCCCGAGCACCGTCTGGGCGGTCGCTGGTGTTGGCATGGGGGGGAAAATAGGGGGACGGGGGATAGGGGGTAGGGGCGGACGGGCGGCTGAAGGCTGATGGCTAATGGCTGACGGCTGACGGCTGAAGGCTGACCGCTCCCTCCCCCCCCTCACGCTGTTGGCAGGGCGCAGTAGATTGGGCACGAGTACTTCCCGGTTCCCCGTTCCCCGTCCCCCGTTCCACAACTACCAGACCACCATGCTCACCATCGCCCTTGTCGCCCTCGTCCTGCAGCAGCCGCCACAGTCCCAGGCGCCGTCCCCGATCGCCAGGGTGGAGGTCACTCCGGCCACCGGGTCGGTGGAGGTGGGACAGACTCTGCAACTCGGCGTTCGCGTGCTCGATCAGGCGGGGCAGCCCGTACCAGGTGCCCGGGTCCAGTGGTACGACAACGCCGGGCAGGGCGACATCGATTCGACCGGCCTGCTGACGGCAGGCTACCGGGGCAAGGTGCTGGTCTCGGCGGTGGCATCGGTCGACGGGAGCCGGCCGACGATCGGCAACGCCACGATCCTGGTGATACCGCAGTCGGCCAGCCGGGTGGTGCTGGATCCGGTGCCCGTCCGCGTGCTGGCGGGGAGCCGGCTGACGCTGAGCGGTGCCGCCTACAGCGGCCAGAACGACAAGCGGGACGATCTGCTGAGCTTCACCTCCAGCAACAGCCGGGTGGCAACCATCACCCCCGACGGGCGGCTGCAGGCGGTGGCCCCTGGCAAAGTGACGATCACCGGCGCGGCCGGGCGGGCGACCAGCACGGTCGCGCTCACCGTCGTTCCGAACACCGTGCGGCGCCTGACACTCGCACCGGCTACGCCCAGCGTGCGGACCGGTGACGTGATCCGATTCGTGGTGGATGCCCGGGATAGGGCGGCGAAGCCGGTGGGTGACTTCGCGGTGCGCTGGTCGGTCGCCGGGAATGATGGTGTCGCCCAGATCGACGCGGCCGGCGCCTTCGTCGCGGAGACGCCGGGTCGCTACACCGTGACGGCCAGCGCCGGCAGCTCCACTGCCGAGGCGCAGGTGACCGTCACGCCGCGGCGCATCACCCGCGGGATGGAGGTCCTGGGCCGCGTCCCGGTCAAGTTCCGCTCGGCCGAAGTCTGGGTGCATCCCTCGGGGCAGTGCGTATACATGTCGACCATCGCCGATCGGGCCTACGTCATCAACGTCGAGGATCCCGCCAAGCCGATGATCGTCGATTCGCTGATGGCCGACGCCCGGCTCATCAACGACATCATGACGACGGAAGACGGCAAGTTCGGCGTCTTCTCGCGCGAGGGCGCCTCCAACCGCAAGAACGGGCTCAAGATCTTCGAGGCGAGCGACCCCTGTCACCCGAAGATCATCGCCGACTTCACCGAGACCGTCACTGGTGGCGTGCACTCGAGCTTCGTGTATCAGGGCCATGTCTACCTCACCGATGACGCCACCGGTTCCATGCGGGTTATCAGCATCCAGGACCCCTGGCATCCGACCGAAGTCGCCCGCTGGCAGACCGAGCAGACCGTGGCGGGCCGCTACCTGCATGACATCCAGGTGCTCGACGGCCTCGCGTATCTCTCCTACTGGAACGATGGGCTGGTGGTGCTGGATGTCGGCAACGGGATGAAGGGCGGCAGCCCCCAGGCGCCCAGGCTCGTCTCCCAGTTCAAGTACAACCTGAGCGAGACCTACGCCCGGGTGGACCAGCTCTACGGGCTCGGCGCGCGCGGTACCCATACCGCGTGGCGTGCCGGCAGGTACGTCTTCGTGGGTGATGAGGTCTACGCCGCCCGCGCGTCGAAGGGGCTGCAGGATGGCAATGACCTGACCTGGGGCCGGCTCCATGTGATCGATGTGTCGGACATGGCGGCGCCCAAAGAGGTGGCCTGGTATGAGCCCACCGATGGCGGGGTGCATAACGTCTGGGTCGAGGGCGACACGCTGTACCTTGGCAACTACCAGGGTGGGGCCCGGACGCTGGACATTTCCGGCGAGCTCAAGGGCGACCTCCTGCGGCAGGGCCGGGAGATGAGCTGGCTGTGGACCGCGGATTCCATGGGCGACAAGCCGCGCTCACCGTTCGCCTGGGGCGCGGTGGTGAAGAACGGCGTGATCTACGTGCCGGACATCAATACCGGGCTCTGGATCCTGAGGATGGAGCCGAAGACGGAGCAGTATCTGCCGTGAACCTGACGGCGGGCAGGCTGGGCCGGCGGTCGGGCCAGCAAAACGGTTTCCACTGATCGGACTGATGATGCATCGCACCGGCTGGGTGGCCCGGGTTGCGGGGTTCGTGGGGCTGGCCCTGTCGCTCTCCTGCGGCGACGACGCCGGTCCGCGGGTACCGGCAAACATCGTGATCGTCCCCAACCAGCCGGTGGTGTCGCAGGGGCTCACGCTCGCGCTGACCGCAACAGTAGTCGATGCGGCTGGGCGGGCCATCGGTGGCGAGGTGATCACCTTTGTCTCGGCCGACACGCTGATTGCCACCGTCGATGCCTCTGGTCTGGTCACCTCCGAGGGGCCGCTGGGCAGCGTGCGGATCACTGCTACCTCCGGGCAGCTGACCGCGTTCGTGGATGTCTCGGTGACGCAGCGGATCGTCTCCCTGGCGGTCCTTCCGGACACCCTGCGGCTCGCCCCGTCAGGGTCCGCGCTGCTCTCGGTCTCTGCCGGGGATGCCAACGGTGACCCCGTCGCCGTGCCGGGAGGCCTGACGTTCACGTCAGCCGACCCCCTGATTGCAACGGTCAACGGGTCCGGGTTTGTCACCAGTACCGGTCCCGTGGGCTCGACCTCGGTGACGGTCGCGGCCGGCAGCCTCACCGTGGTCGTCCCGATTTACGTCTCCCAGATTCCGACTTCGATCACCATCAGCCCCCCCGCCATCGTACTCGGTGCCGCGGCGGACACCCAGCGAGTCGTTCCTACTCTGTTTGATCAGGCCGGGCAACCTATCCCCGGCGCAGCCTTTATCTATGTGCCCAGCGCGCCGTCCGTTTTTTCGGTCTCCGTCACTGGTCTGGTCACCGCGCTCGGGCCGAATGGCAGCGGGACGGTAACGGTTTCGAGCGGCGGGGTCAGCGATTCGATCCGGGTCTTCGTCGGACCTGGGCCGTTCGGGGTGCTCGTCGCCCGGACCCCCGTCGCGGGAGCCGCCTATGCCTCAGCGGTCTCGGCGGCCGGGGCATTCATCGTCTCCGTTCCCACGACCACGATCGGCGTGCGGGGTGACCTGCCGTCCTATTCTCTCGACAGCATTGCCGGCGTGGCGGATCCACTCGGTGTGGCGATCAATCCCGCCGGCACACTCGGTTACTTCGCGCTGCGCGGCACCGGCTCGGTCGCGGTGCTGGATCTCGCCAGCAACGCGCTGCAGGCACCGTTGACCGGTGCCGTCGGCGAGGCCTTCTCGGTCGCGGTGTCCGCCGACGGACAGTTCGTATTAGTCGGGGCGACGAACAAGATCTACAAGTTCAACGCGGGCTCGGGCGCGCTGGTCGACAGCGCGGCCTTCGCTTTCGCCATCCATCTTGCCGTCCACCCGAGCCAGGCGCTGCTCTACGCCTCGGGAGGATCCGGGGTGGCCGAGCTCGATATCGCGACCATGGCGCAGACGCGGGCATTTCCCGGCTACTCGGTACAACAGGCCATCGCGGTTGCACCGGATGGCTCGGAGCTGTACCTCGCGGACGAGGGGGCGCTCGTGGTCCGGGCCTACAATCTCTCCACCGGTCTGGCCGCCGCGTCCTTCACGACGAGCAACGGCACCTTTGGCTTGGCGGTGACTTCCAGTCTCGTCGTCGCCACGGAGTCGGTCAACGGCCTGGTCGAAGCCTTCAACCGGGTCAGCCGCACTCCGGCGTTCACAGTGACCACTACCGGCGTTCCACGCCGGCCGGCCTTCAATGCGGCGGGCAATGTCATCGTGATCCCCAATGAGGGCGGCTGGGTGGACTTCATTCGATAATGTGAATTCTTCTTCACCTTGATCTCACGGCACGCCGACAGCGGATCTGCTAGCGTAGACCCAGACCTTTTCGAACGGCCGGCGTGATCCCGCAGCCTCCCTTCCCGAATCAGCTCGCCCTCCAGGACGAGCTTGACGCCTTTGAGCGGCTCAAGCCACGTCTGGCCGAGGTGTGGGAGCTGCTGGTGCACGACAGCGAGAAGCCGTGTACCACGGTGGTCGTGCCTTCGCTCACGCTGGACCAGGCGGAACTGCGCAAACTGGACGGTGCGAGTTCGTATGAAGAGCGGCTCCTCTTCCTGCTGATCCGGCTGCGCAACCCGCGGGCTCACGTAGTCTACGTGACGTCCCAGCCGGTACACCCGGACATCATCGATTACCTGCTGCAGCACCTGCTCGGGGTGCCGGCGAGCCATGCCCGCAACCGCCTCACCATGCTCTGCGCCCATGACGCCTCGCCCCGGCCGCTCACCGAAAAGATCCTGGAACGGCCCCGGCTGCTGCAACGGATTCGCTACGCAATCCGCAATCCGGAGGAGGCCTACCTCAGTGTCTTCAACGCCACGCCGCTGGAACGCAAACTCGCGGTGCTGCTGGGGATCCCGCTCAACGGCGCCGACCCGGCACTGACGCACCATGGTTCCAAATCGGGAAGCCGGAAGATTTTCCGGGAAGCGGGGGTGCTGCACCCCGCGGGCTTCGAGGATCTGCGAGACGAGCAGGAGGTGCTGGCCGCGCTGACCGATCTCCGCGTCATCCGGCCTGGCCTCCGCAAGGCGGTGGTCAAGCTCAACGAGAGTTTCTCCGGCGAGGGCAACGCGATCTTCCGCTACCCGAGCGGGAGTGGCCGCGTCGCGATGCGCCGGGCGCTGGGTCGGCTCCATTTCATCGCGCCGAGCGAGCAGCGGGCGGCCTATTTCGAAAAGTTCCGGGCGATGGGCGGCATCGTGGAGGAGTTTATCGAAGGGGCGGAGATCCGCTCTCCCAGTGCCCAGCTGCGCACCGGGCCGCGCGGTGAGGTGATCCCGATTTCCACCCACGACCAGATCCTCGGTGGCGATGAAGGCCAGGTGTTCCTCGGCTGTCGCTTCCCGGCGGATAACGGGTACCGTGTGGCGGTGCAGCAGACCGCCCAGGCGGTGGGGGAGGTGCTCGCGTCCAAGGGAGTGGTGAGCCGGATGGGGGTGGATTTCATGGCGGCGCGGGCCGGGCCGGCCGAGCCGTGGGCGCTCCACGCCATCGAGATCAATCTCCGGCTGGGCGGGACGGCCCACCCCTTCCTGGCCCTGCGCTTCCTGACCGGCGGCGAACTCGATCCGGTCACGGGGCTCTTCGCCTCCGCCAGCGGCCGACCCAAGTACTACCGCGCCACCGATAACCTCCACGCGCCGCGCTACCGGGGGCTCCTGCCGGAGGACCTGATCGAAATCGTGACGGTCAATCAGCTCAACTTCAACTACCGTACCGAGTGCGGCGTGCTGTTTCACCTGATCGGGGCGCTCTCCCAATTCGGCAAACTCGGCGTCACCGCGATTGGCAACAGTGCGGAGGAAGCCGATGCGCTCTACGATCGCACGCTTGCGGTGCTGGAAGCGGAGACGGTGTACGGGTAGCGGCCGACGGCCGTTAGCCGTTAGCCGTTGGCCGTTCGCTGAAGACACCCGTTTCCGGCATCATCGCCCAATCGCCCAATCGCTAGTCGGGCACGGAGGCCCGACCTACCCGCCCAACCGCCTAACCGCCTAACCGCCCAATCGTCCAATCGCCCAACCGCCTACTCCCTCCCCCGCGCCACGAACTCAATCCGCGCCTCGCCGACACTCGCCGGCCAGCGCGGCGTCACCGCCTGCCCCTGCACCGTCCGCTCGATCTCCTTCTCCGACTTGGACACCGTCTCGATCGGGTAGCGCCAGATCGGTGCGGCAGGAGAACAGGTCAGTTCGGCGGGACCGGCGTAGCTCACCTCGGGGGCAAACACCGATTCGGCACCGAGCGCAGCAGGCCGCCAGCGATACTCCGCAACCAGCCGTCCGCCGGCGTGGAACCGGTAGCGCTTCTCGAACATGACGATGCCGCCTTCAGTGGCCCGGCAGGTGACGGTGACACCGGGATCGTCGCCGGCACCTGCCTCGGCCACGCACTCGAGTGTCGCGGTCGCGATGGTCCAGGCGGGGTCGTAATCGCCGCGCCGGTGCATCGCCTCGTCCACCTCGGGCGCGAGGGCCCGCTCGCGGATCAGGTTACGCGGCTCGGGATCGATCGGCGGCAGCTCGTTGAGCCGCATCTGCTCCTCGAGGTCGTGGATGCTGGGGGCACCCTGCTCGTCGTGATGACTGACCCGCGCACTCGCCGGGGCAATCTCGTGGTATGCTTCCCGGCGGCGGGTCAGGACGTTGGCGTAGTTGATGCCGTGTTCAAAGACGGAGTATTCCTCGATCACGCCGCCGCGCCGGGGGCTGATGATCGCGGAAAACGTGGCATCGTGGATCCACAGTTCGTCATGGCCATCGGCGTCGATGTCGAGCCACTCCCACGCCGGCTGCTGTCCCTGGCGCAGGATGGCTTCCGCCCGTGCCAGTTCGGCCCAGATCGCATCGCGGAGATGTGGTGTGTAGAGGCCGCCGAAGACGCCGTGCCAATAGGCGTCATTGCACTGCGCCCGGCCGATCGCGTGGCGGGCATCGATCGGGTCGCCGGCGGCACGGCAGAGGCCGGAGAGCGCCACCATCTTCTTGTGCATCCGGTTCGCTTCCGGATACTTCACCATGAAATTGCGCCAGTGCGCGCCCCGGACCATTACGCCCTCGGGGCCTGCCATCCGCTCGGTACCCAGGTCGCGCTCAAGCGCGGCCAGCCGGCGGGCCGGCTCGGCCGGGAGCGACCAGGCCTCCATCTCCCGGTACGACGCCGTGGGCAGATAGGCCAAGCCGCCGGAGGGAACCGCCTCGAGCGACTCGCTCAGCGTCGTCAGCAGGACCTCGCCGCTATCGACCAGCGCCGCCATCGTGGTCAGGAACTGGTCGAGCCAGCCCTTCTCGAAGACCCACTCGCGGGTGCCGGGCCAGCCGCCGAACTTCTCGCCATCATCGGCCAGCACCGCGAGCGGTTTCCCCTGGGCCGACAGCTGACGCAGATGGTCGGCGGTTTCCGACGGTGGCCGGAACGGGATGAGGTACCTCAGACGCTCGTCAATCGAGAAGAGCGTGAGCCGGCGGCCGTCGCTCTCGGTGGTCCAGGGGACGTGGAGATCACCGGGCTGGAAACCGGTAATGAGGAAGTGGCGATCGTCGACCAGCGCGTAGCGTACGCCGGCATCGACCAGGTCCGCGGCAAGCTCCGGCTCCCAGACGCGCTCGGTGAGCCAGAGTCCGCGGGCCTGGACCCCGAAGCGGTGGGCGATCGCCTCCCGCATCCACTGGATCTGCTCCACCCGGTCGCGCCGGGGCAGCGCGGCGAGCACCGGCTCGTACATGCCGGAGAGCAGCAGCTCCACCTTGCCGTTGGACACCAGCCGGCCCAGCAGGTCGAGATAGGCACCGCCCTTCCGCTCCAGCCACTCGAGCAGCGGCCCGGAGAGGTGCAGCACGACCGGGAGGAAATCCCGCTCGTCCACTTTCTCGAGGAATGGCTGATAGGCCTCGGTCAGGTGCTGCTCGAAAACCGAGTCGAAGTTGCCCACCGGCTGGTGCAGGTGGACGCCGAAGACGAAGCGGATGGGGGAGGGCATTGTGGGAAGGTAAGGTGGCAGGTGGCGGGTGGCAGGTGCCAGAAGGCCGGTGGAAAGGGTGGCGGGCCCGAAGTGCACGCTCATGAGACCCCGGCCGTCTCCCGCCCGATCATCCGAATCTATTGCTTGCCTCGCCTCCGTGGTGGACGACCAGTTCACCGACAGTCACTTCCCCTTCCGGATCGCAATCTCATGCCACTGACGCTCATCCACCCCTGGATCCTGCAACTCGGCCTCATCTCCACCGTGCCCGCCCCCGCCCGGGTGGCCATCGAATTGGCCACACTCCATGTCGCAGGACTCACCACCGCCCACGGTGCCGGGGACGTCGCCGACGCTCCCTATTTTCTGATCTCCGTCATCCGGCCGAATGCGCAGTCCAGCGCTCACCTGCCGGCCAACGGGCACTGGCGGCTCGCCGAGGACGCCGTGGTGACGCCCACAGCGGTGGACCTGCTCGAACTCGCGCCGGGCGACAGCGCGCGGGTGGTGATCGCCGTGCTGGAGTCGGAGGGTACGGAGCCAGCCCCCGAGCTTGCGGGTGGTGCGGCCAGCACACGGGCACTGAGTGCGCTGATGCAGCCGCTGCTCGACCCTGCCGGCCCGGCCCTGAACGCGGGGCTCGGTGGGCTGAACCAGGCCGGCGTGCACCGGATCGGCGCTGTTTCCCTGCTGGTCACCAATGAAGGCGGCACCGTCTGGTGGCGCCGGATGGACTGCGTGCAGGACTGCGCCGTCCTGAAGGGGATCCCGAGCGGCACCGGCGCGGCCCTTTCCCGGCCGACCAACGGAGTCTATGAGCTGACCGGAGCGGGAGGCACCTACCACCTGAACCTGAGCCTGAGTGCCGTGAACTAGCGCGGCGGCCTCGGGTGCATCAGACCAGGGCCGCGACCGCCCCCGGACGGGTCACGACCCGCCCGGGGGTGGTCGGTTTCCAGTGGTTCGGGTCGAGTCGTCGCGATCCCCGGGGTGGGGATGGAGGAATCGCCAGATCGGGGTAGATTCTCCGGCCAGAGGCATGGCAGCCGTCCGCCATCAGCCGTCGGAGTCCGGCACTCTGCCACCTGCCACCAGTTCACCCATGCATCACGAAATCCACTCCTGGCGCAGTCCGGCGCTTGACCGGTCGATGACCCTGCAGGTGATTGGGCACGCCGGCGCCCGGGTGCTCGTGTCGTTCTAGCGATCGCGGCCCGGTGGGCTTGCAGGAAACTCGCGTATTTTCTTACGAGTTCGATTCTCTTTTCAAGCGAGGTTCGCGACCAGCTCTTGAACGAGGAACTAGTCCGTTGGACAGCACTAGCGACTTCGTGGCTGGTGGCCCAGGTGCCTGACCAAGTAACAGTGTCGTCGACTGGGCTGCGACGCTTTTTTATTCTCTCGCTTGATTCTATTGTGTTCAAAACGTCGGCCTCCGCAAAACGTACTGCAAGCCTGTTGTTTCATCCATCCGACAGGATGCTTGCTCGGATTAATCACAGGGTGTTTATTGATCAGCCCCAGGGGCGTAAGCCCAATGGCACTCACTTTA
>JANOFA010000221.1:0-1201 GCA_031413355.1 Gemmatimonadota bacterium
GCGGTAGGCGGTAGGCGCGAAGGTACTTGCTGTTGCGAGACCGGTTGCGCGCCTCCAGCGGTTCACGCTTGACGGCTCAAGGCATATGGCGACTCTCACGTACCGCGACGCGCTGAATCAGGCCCTCCGCGAGGAGATGGCCCGCGACCCCGACGTTTTCCTCATGGGCGAGGAGGTGGGCGTCTATCAGGGCGCGTACAAGGTCAGTCGCGGGCTGCTGGAGGAATTCGGTCCCACTCGGGTGGTGGACACGCCCATCACCGAGCTCGGCTTCGCCGGCGTCGGCGTGGGTGCCGCGATGGTCGGGCTTCGGCCGGTCATCGAATTCATGACCTGGAACTTTGCCCTCCTGGCGATCGACCAGATCGTGAACTCCGCAGCCAAGATGCGGTACATGTCGGGCGGCCAGGTGGGCATGCCGATCGTCTTCCGCGGCCCGGCGGGCGCCGCGCTCCAGCTGGGCGCGCAACATTCGCAGTGCTTCGAGGCGATGTACGCCCATATCCCCGGGCTCAAGGTCATCATGCCCGCGACGCCGGCCGACGCGAAGGGGCTGCTCAAGGCGGCCATCCGCGATCCCGACCCGGTCGTGTTCATGGAAGGGGAGATGCTCTACAACACCAAGGGCGAGGTGCCCGACGGCGACCTGGTCGTGCCGATTGGCGTGGCGGACATCAAGCGCGCCGGCAACGACGTCACCCTGCTGTGCTACTCCAAGACCGTGGGCATCTGCCTCAAGGCGGCCGACCTGCTGGAATCCGAGGGGATCAGCGCCGAGGTGCTGGACCTGCGCACCATCCGGCCGCTCGACCTGGAGGCGATCTTCACCTCCGTGGGCCGGACACACCGCGCCGTGATGGTCGAGGAGGGCTGGTATTTCTGTGGCGCCGGAGCCCAGGTCGTCGACGAAATCCAGAAGGGCATCTTCGATGAACTCGACGCACCGGTGCTGCGAGTGACCGGGGCTGATGTCCCGATGCCGTACAACAAGCATCTGGAAAAGGCGGCGAAGGTCAGCCCGGAAAAAGTGGTCGCGGCGGTGAAGCGGGTGATGTACCGGGAGTAGGCGGTTGGACGGTTGGACGGTTGGGCGGTTGGACGGTTGGACGGTTAGGCGGTTTGGCGGTTGGGCGGTTGGGCGATAGGCGGTGGGCGATCGGGAGTAGAAGTGGCAAACGAAGCTCTTGCTGACGGCTGACGG
>JANOFA010000222.1:0-1009 GCA_031413355.1 Gemmatimonadota bacterium
CACGCGGATCAAGGAGAGTCGGCCGTCACCAGCGGCGCTGTCCCGGCGCTGGTGGCGGGGAACCGGGCCCGGGTCGGCATCCCCCATCTGTGGGTTGTGTCCGGCCAGACGAGATCAAGGCCTCTGTCGCCCAGTTGATCATTTCGGGCGACCCCGATACGGTCTACCGGGAGAACGTGCAGCTGCACGAGCAATCCTGACCGGGGGGACGGCCCGAACGGGCCGTGAGAGGCTACGATGGCCGATTCCAAGCTGGCGAAGGATGGCACCTGGTGGGCCGGCACCATGCGTCCGCGCACGCTCGCCGATGCGGTGCTGCACCTCATCTGGGCACAGCGTCGGATTTCGCGGGCGGAGATCGCCCGCCGGCTGAATCTCTCGCGCTCGACGGTATCGGAAGTCGTCACCATGCTGTTGGCGACCCGGCTGGTCGCCGAGGCGGGTGTGGGAGCGTCCCGGGGAGGACGCCGCCCGATTGTCCTGGAATTTCAGGATGACGCCTGCCCCATCCTGGGCGTGGATATCGGGGCGTCGCATGTGTCCGTGGTCCTGACCGATCTCCGCGGCCAGGTGCTTCATTGGGAGCATCGTGACCACCCGGTCCGGACCGATCCCGATGGGACACTGGCGCTGGTGTCGGAGTTCTGCCGGGCGTGTCTGGCGAGCTGGAAGGGACGCCGTCGGCAACTGGTCGGCATCGGTGTCGCCGTGCCGAGTCCGGTGGATATCCGGTACCCTGATCGGCTCTCTGCCGTGGCGCTTCCTGCCTGGCAGGGACGCAGCTGGCAGAAGGAGCTGGTGGCCCAGTTCGACGTGCCGGTGCTGGTGGACAACGACGCGAATCTCGGCGCGCTGGCGGAGCACTGGTGGGGCGCGGGACGCGGGCTGGACGATTTCGCCTACATCAAGATGGCGACCGGCATCGGGTCGGGGCAAAAGATTCGCATAGACGCAAATGGCGATTTAGTGTTACGTACAAAGGTTGGCGATGTTCGTATGCACAAACCAT
>JANOFA010000223.1:0-2879 GCA_031413355.1 Gemmatimonadota bacterium
CAGCACCCTGAATCCCGGTTGCGCGTGAATCAGCGCCGCGATGCCCTCGCGCAGCAGCCGGTTGTCGTCGATGAGCACCAGCGAGATCGGGGCCGGCGCCGCACTCGTGGCGATCTCCCGTGGCTGGCTCGCCTTGCCCGCAGGCCGCTTTGTGGCGGCGCGAGGTTCGGCGTCGGCACGGACGAGTTTGAGCGAGAGCGCGGCTCCGCGTCGGCGTGCGGATGCAGTCGCCGGAATGGCGGGGACTGCGAGTACGGTCGTGCTGAGTTGTCGAGCCATGATGGAACCCTCCTGCCTGAACTTCAATTCGGATGCGACGGATCGCGAACTCAAACGGAGTACTGCAACGCGAAACGGGCGCAAACCCAGGTTTCCCCGGATTGCGCCCGCACCCACAAGGCCCATGTCCTTGCGTGTCAGGATGATCCTGGCGGCCAGTCGTGCCTGCCAGATCTCTCGTGCTCAGTATGCCACCGATGTCACCGTTTCCGCAAGGGCGGGCCAATAGCCAGTCAATTCGGACCATGAACGTACCGGGCTACAACTTGTCGGATCTGAGACCGGATCAGGCGGCAGGTGCGTCGCCGCCGCTTGCGCACTCCGCACCGCAGGCGTATCGTAAGCCCGGAACCGATCTCATCCCACGAACACGCGTTCCTTGGCGGGCGGAGACCAGCTCTGCAAGTCGAAGGTGCGGGCTGCCGAGGCACCATGCCGCGGACGCTCGCGCCTTCGTTCGTTTACCGGTGATGCATGCCATTTACGCTCCTTGCGGCTCCGTGGCGCGTCAGTCAAACGCAGCAACGGTTACTCCTCGCCTGTCGGGTGCTCAGCTACCTCTTCATCCTGAGCGGGCTCCTGGCTCTGCTGGGATGGGCGACAGAGGTGGAATGGCTGATCACCCCGATCTCCGGCTGGCGCGGCATGGCTCCCGGCGACGCGGTCTGTTCGATCGCGCTCGGTGTCGCGCTCCGGGGCAGGATTCAGGGCGAGGTTCCTCTGACCCTGCTCGGCGCGCCGCTCGCCATCATCATCAGCGTTCTCGCCCTGCTCGGCATCGCCGCGCAGCAGGCGTTGCCGATGGACGGCCTGCCGCTGCCCTCCGCCATCCTGGTGGCCACGGCCGCCGTCGGCCTGCTGGGCGGCGTGGTCCAGACGCGACCCGAGGTGGAGAAGGTCACACTGGGTCTGGCGGGGGTCGCACTGATCGCATTGACGATCACCATCGTGTTCGCGCGGTCCATCGGCCTCATCGGTTTCGAGCGTTCCGGCATCGTGCCGGGCAGTTCCCTCCAGCTGGTCGTCATGTCGCTGTTGCTCGGGATCTGCTTCGTCGCGCTGGTGTGGGCCAGTGGGATGAACGAGCTTGAGCCACCGGAGTGGCTGCCGGCCGCCACCGGTCTCGTCAGTCTGCTCATCGTGATGTCGCTGTGGAGCGCGCTCGCCGTGCGCGAGCGGACGCAAGCGCTCGAGGTTGGCCGGCTGGCGGCGGTGGCGGAGGAGCGGCTGCTGACCCGGGGAATCGCCGCGTCGGCGGGCGCGCTGCGGCGTGCCGCGGACCAGGCTGCCTCGGGTGTGTCACGGGAGCACCAGGAGGAGCTCCTCGCGTCACTGCAGCGCGACATTGTGGGCCTCGAGTCCGTTTACCGGCTCGCGGCAGACGGCACCCCGCTGGTGCTCGTGCCGCCGACGGCAGATGCCGGGCCGGTCATCAATCTCTGGCACACCTACCTGGCCCGGGTGCCGTCCCAGCCCGATACCACCGTCTATCTGCCGCTGGATCCCGCCGCGAGCCGGTTCGTCGTCTTCGTCCCGGTGTGCGCCGACCGCTGTCGTGGCGCCATGGCCGGCGTGATGCGCTCGTCGATGCTGTTCCTGGCGACGCGCAGTGATTCCCTGAATCCGTTCCATCTGAGCCTCGCGGGACCAGCTGGAGCGCTGGACAGCCTGAGCGCCCCAGCCGAGTCCCCGATTCAGCGCGCCGCGGAAGACGCATTGCCGCTCGAGGCGCTGGGGCTGAAGGTGACTGCCGTGCCAGTGCGAGACAGTGCCACGGGTGAGAGCGGTCTGCCGGGCACTGTGCTGTTCATGGGACTCATCGTCACGCTCCTGCTCCCGCTCACGATGCAGTTCGGTCGCTCGGCATGGGAAGGCGCGCGGGCACGGGCGCGGGCCCGCCTTTCCCTGGCGCTGGATCGCGCCACCGACGGCGTGTGGGAGCTGGATGTGCGGACGGGGCAGACGCTGCGCAGCCCGGAGCTCTGGCGTCACCTGCAGTACCCGCCGGAGCGCGTGCCGCCGGACTTCCACGGATGGACCGCGCTCATTCATCCCGAGGATCGCGCCGCGGTGGATGTCGCGCTGTCACGTCACCTCGTGGGTGAGCGCGAGAGCTACGAGACCGAGTACCGCGTCCGGGCGGGCGACGGGAGCTGGCACACCGTGGTCGATCGGGGCCGGGTGGTGGACCGCACACTGGAAGGCACTCCCAGCCGCGTGCTGGGCATCAGCGCCGATGTCACGGAGGCCCGTGCCGCCGCCCGGGCGCGGGAGCAAAGCGAGCTGCTGCTGCGGGCGGTGTTCGACAGCAGCTTCCAGTTCCAGATCCTGCTCAACCGGGACGGCACTGTGCTGGAGGTGAACCGGATGGCCCTGACCCACGCCGGCACCCAGGGCGAGACCGTCGTGGGCCGACCCTGCTGGGACACGCTCTGGTGGCTCGACAATCCGGCGGCACAGCAGACCCTGCGGGCGTCCTGTGCATCCGCCATGTCGGGCGCAACAGAGGCGTGGGAGCAGGAGATCCGCCGTGCTGGCCGGCCACCGATGGTCCTGGAACTTTCGCTCAGGCCGGTGTCCGATGTCGGGTCCGAACCCAG
>JANOFA010000224.1:0-2072 GCA_031413355.1 Gemmatimonadota bacterium
CGCCGCTGCCGGTGGCGTCGAGGTTGCCATTTACCACCAGCTGGAAGCTGGCCAGGTCAAGGACGGTGCTCGCCTGGACCGTGAGGTCTCTGGTGTTGGACGGCGTGGCGAGGACCGGGGTGTTCGGGGTGCCGAACGGAATCGTCACGTCATCCGTCGCGGTCGGAACGATGGCCGGACTCCAGTTGCCGGCGGTGTTCCAGTCGGTGTTCACCGCGCCGGTCCAGATGATGGGGCCCGCCGCCCCCCAGTTGATCACCGCCCCGTTCGTTCCCTGGGCGAAGCCGCTTGGGACGGCCGGCGTCGGATTCACCAGGTTCACGATCAGCGTGTCGGGCGAAGGATTGTCGGAGTCGGCGAGGTCCACGTAGAAGCCCGTGGTCGGCACCGTCGAGAAGATCAGGTTGTTGAACACCAGCGGCGCCGCGAAGCCGGGCAGCGACCCGGAGAGCTGACTCGCCGACGTCGGCATGCTCTGGAACGTCACGTTGTCGAATTGGAAGCTGGTCCCACCGCTGATGATCATGGGCGCGTTGGTCAGCGTCAGGCCGGTGATCTGGGTCCCGCCCGCGGCATTGACTCGATTGCTGCCGCCGTTGATGGCGGGAGGGGTCGCTGATGGCGTCGAGATCAGCAGGCCGTTGGCCTGAATCGTTGTCTGGAGGGTGATTCCTCCGGCCTGCGCCGACAGGTCCAGAATGTTGAAGTGCGAGCCGGCCCCGGGCGTGTCCATGGACAGGATCGTCGTCGACGCATTGGCGAGCACGACCTTGTGCGTCCCCGAGGGCGCATAGCTCGAATCGTTGAAGGTGTTGTCCTGGGTAAAGCTCGCGATGCCGGTGCTGTTCATGAGGATGACGCCGGCGGTAAGCCTGCCCACCGTGCTTCCACCAATGAACGTTGCGCTCGGCCCGCTCCCCCCGACGATCAGCGAGTCCAGCGCGCTGGTCATGACCAGGACGCCGTTGTTGGCGGTCTGGAAGTCATCGCCGGTGCTGGAGCCCACGACCGCGGTGTTGCCGGCGAGGCTGAGGCTGCCGTTGATGGTGAGGCCCGGCGTGACGAGGCGGCCGGCCAGCGTGTAGGTCCCGTTCACCGTGATGCTGAAGAAGGTGCCAGCCAGGGTGCCGCGCACGGTGCCGGTGCCGGTCAGAAGGACGGCGGTCACCGCACCGGAGATCGTCCCGGCCACGTCGAGTGACCCGCTCACATTCAGGTTCGTGCTCTGCGTCAGGACGGCCCCGGCCTGCACCGTGAGGTCGCGGGTGAACGCCCCGGCGCCGCCGATCGTCGGCGCATTCGGTGTTCCGGACGGGATTACGACGTCGTCGTTGGTCGTTGGCACCGCGCCGGTGCTCCAGTTCGTCGCGATGAACCAGTTGGTGCTGGTGGTCCCGGTCCAGAGAATCGGGCCGGTGCCGGCCCAGTTCACCGTGGCCCCGCCCGCCGTCTGCACCCGGCCCGCCGGGCTGGCCGGCGCCGGATTGAGCATGTCGATCACCAGCGGCACGCCGTCGCTCGGATTGCTGTCGGTCGCGTCGAGGTAGAAGCCGGTGGTCGGCGTCACGGTGAAGACGATGTCCTGGAAGGGCAGCGGCGCCGCTGCCCCGGGGTGGACGATTGTCAGCGGGGTGGCCGTGGGGGCGTAGCCCTGGAAGGTGACCGTGTCGAAGCTGGCGACCGTGCTGCCGGTGAAGTTGAGCAGCAGGTTGTTGAACGTGAAGTTGCTGACGTTGAGGAGCGTGGTGAACAGCGTCTGCCCGCTCCCCGACAGGAGGCGCGGCACCAGCGGAATCACCCCCGCCGTGCCGGCGGTGTAGACGTCACTCGCCACCGTCACGCCGCCGGCCGTGTTGGCGACGATGACGTTCTGGAACCGCGAGGCGGCAAACCCCGGATTGGCGAAGGTGATCGTCTGGGTGCCGCTGCCGTCGAGGAAGACGGTATGGGTCCCCGTGCCGACGAAGCTGGTGGCCCCGCCGGTCTGGGTGAAGTTCCCCGAGACGATCAGCGCCCCGGCGGTGAGCTGGCCCGATTGATCCCCGCCGCCGAAGGTGATGTTGCCGTTCACC